>DASRTE010000149.1:0-7268 GCA_035656095.1 Jiangellaceae bacterium | reverse complement strand
GCCGTCTCCTGGGCCCGCAGCAGCGGAGAGGTCACGACGGCCGCGATCTCGCCGCCCGCCAGCGCGGACCCGGCCTGGGTGGCCTGCTCGCGTCCGGCGTCGTCGAGCGGTGGCCCGTCGACGTCGGATCCGCTGAACCGTTTGGCCGCCGTCAGCGTGGTCTGCCCGTGGCGAACCAGGATGAGTCGGGTCGGCGTGCCGAGCTCCGCGGCCCACCCGACCAGTCGGTTCGGCGGTTCGGTCGGCTCGGGCTCCTCGGCCTGCCCAGGAACGCGGTCCGCCGCCGGCAGGGCGCCGTCCAGGGCCGCGTTGAGCAGTCGGTCGGCGGCGGCGTTGCGCGCACGCGGTACCCACGAGTACGTCACCCGTCCCGGTGGGTAGACCTGGTTCGCCTCGACGGCCAGGCGTCGCAGGTTGGCGTTCTTCATCTTCCAGCGCCCGGACATCTGCTCGACGACAAGCCTCGAGTCCAGCCGGGCCTCGACGAGCGCCTCGGGGTCGATCTCGCGGGCGGCCCGGAGGCCGGCGATCAGGCCTCGGTACTCTGCGACGTTGTTGGTGGCGACACCCAGCGCCTCGGCGGTCTCGGCGAGCACGTCACCGGTGTCCGCGTCGCGGACGAGGGCGCCGAATGCCGCCGGTCCCGGGTTCCCGCGCGACCCGCCGTCCGCCTCGACGATCAGCCGTCGGCGCTCGTCCGAGCCGCTCACAGCCCCGACTCGGCCGTGCGAACCTGGATCCGGCGGCACTCCTCGCAGCGCACGACCGCGTCCGGCGCCGCCGCCCGGATACGGGCGAGGTCGGCCGGATCGATGGTGATCCGGCACCCTTCGCACCGACGCTGCCGGATCTCGACGGCACCCACACCGCCACGGTCTGCCCGGATCTTGTCGTAGAGCGCCAGCAGGTCGTCCGGGACATCGGCCACGAGGGCTTCCCGCTCGCGCCGCGCTGACTCTTCGCTGCTGTCGATATCGGCCCAAGCGGCGTCACGAGCGCGCTGGACCTCCTGCGCACGCCGACCGATCTCCTCGCGATCGGCCGCGAGCTGCGCTGAGCGCCTCGTCGCCTCCTCCAGCCGCTCCATGATCTCGAGCTCGGCCTCTTCGAGCACACCCTGACGCCGCTCCAGCGAGGCGATCTCGCTCTGCAGGTTCTCCAGTTCTTTGGGTGAGGACACCTGGCCGGTGTCGAGGCGGCGCTTGTCGCGATCCTTGCGCTGGCGCACCTGCTCGACGTCGGCGTCCGCGCGCCGCTGCTCGCGCTCGAGGTCGGCGATCTCGGTCGTGACCGTGACCTCGGCATCGCGGATCTTCATGTGCTCGGCCGCCATGGCCTCGAGTTCGGCGATCTCGGGAAGGTTGCCGCGACGGTTCGCGAGTTGGTCGAGTGCGAGATCGACGGCCTGCAGGTCGAGCAGACGGTGCTGCGCGGCAGGATCGGCGTTCAGGAGTTGCTCCCCTCCTCCGGCCGAGGTGCGGTGTGCAAGGTCCACGGGTCCGTCGGCGTCCTCGACACCCGGGTCTCCACCGTAGTGCCAGCCGCGTAGAGCGCATCGTGCAGGCGGCCTGCCGCGTCGGCCAGCCATGGCCACTCGCTGGCCCAGTGTGCGACGTCGACGAGGGCCGGCAGCCCGTCCTCGCGCGACTCGGACACCGGATGGTGCCGTAGATCGGCGGTGACGTATGCGTCCACTCCCGCCGCCCGCGCCGCATCGAGCAACGAGTCGCCTGCACCCCCACAGACGGCGACGGCGTGGACCGGAGCACCGGGGTCGCCGGCCGTCCGCACCCCGGCGGCGGTTGCGGGCAGCGAGTTCGCCACGCGCTCGGCGAACGCTCTCAGCGATTCGGGCCGGGCGAGTTGGCCGATCCGCCCGATTCCGGTCGTTCCCGGCTGCGCGGCAAGCTCGTAGAGGTCATAAGCCGGTTCCTCGTAGGGGTGGGCGGCGACGAGAGCGGCCACCACCGGCACCCGCAGGGCACGTGGGAGCACGGTCTCGACCCGAACCTCGGTGACCCGTTCCACGGCGCCGACCGACCCGATCGTCGGGCTCGTGCCCGGACCCGGTCGGAAGGTGCCGGTGCCGACAACCGTCCACGCGCAGCGGTCGTATGCCCCGATCCGCCCCGCGCCCGCGGCAGTGACCGCGTCCAGGACCCGCTCGGCATGGGACTCCGGCACGAACACCACCAACTTGTCGACGGCCCGGGTCGGCTGCGGCTCGAGCGACCGGAGGTCGTCCAGCCCGAGGACGTCGGCCAGGGCGTCCGACACGCCGGGATCGGCGCTGTCGGCGTTCGTGTGCGCCACGTGCAGCGCGACTCCACCGATCAGCAGGCGGTGGACCATCCGACCCTTCGGCGTGGTCGCCGCGACGCCGTGCACCGGACGCAGGAACAGCGGGTGGTGCGTGACCAGCAGGTCGGCGCCCCACTGCAGGGCCTCGTCGGCCACCACCGACACCGGGTCCACCGCGAACAGGATCCTGTGGATGTCCGCTTCCGGGTCCCCGCAGACGAGCCCGACGGCGTCCCAGGGCTCGGCGCGACGAGGGTCGTAGAGTCGGTCCAGCGCCGCAACGACGTCGGCGAGACTCGGCACGTGCCGGACCCTACCCGCCGGGGTTCGCCTTCCGTCACAGCAACGACGTCAGCAGCACCACCAGCGGCGGAACGACCTGTACCAGCGCGCCGCGCCACAGCCTGCGCTCGGAGAAGACCAGCACGACCCCTGCCGCCACCATGCAGGCACAGCAGAACAGGACGAGGGTGCGGCCCACGGTCTCGTCGCCGAGGTGGAGCGTCATCACGCCGCCGATCGCTCCAACCCCGAGGAAGAGGTTGTAGAAGCCCTGGTTGACCGCCCAGGGCCGGACGACGGAAACGTGCTCGGGCCGGACGCGGAAGAGCCGGTGTAAGGCCGGACGGCTGAACACGACGCTCTCCATGACCCAGATCGCGACGTGCAGAAGCCCGGCCACGACTGCGAAGACCTGCGCAACGGTGTTCACGGTGATCAGTATGGAGTCGAACCGTCAGGGTGCGTCGCGCTGACCATGAGGCTCCGCTCGCGGCGAGGCCGGTCTGGTCGACGGCGTGGATGTGGACGGTGGCATCCAGCGGCCCAGGTAGTTGATGAGTCCGGACAGGCTGTGTCCGCCGGATCTGTAACCGATGTGACCGTCGGGTCGTACCAGATACATGGCGGTGTCGCCCGAGGCCAGGCCGAGGCGGCGCAGTGCCCGCTCGTTGGGGTCGTGCAGCACGTCAGGCTCGTTGCTGACGCTGAGTCGGTGAACCGTGACGAGGTTCGGGTGCTGATGGTGGATCTCTGTCAACTCGGCAGCGGGCCACGTGTCTGTCGGGCCGCACAGCACGACGTGCCAGCCGGGTGGCGTGAGCGCGTTGTGGAGGGTCGACGTCTGTCCGTCAAGGAAGACCGGCGCGTCGGGAAGTCGATCGCCGGCCTTGGGCCCGTGCCGAGGCGCATGCGGTCCGTTGAGCGACAGCGGGCTGGTTCGGTAGCGGATGCCGAGTTGGGAAACGGACCGGAAGGCGTAGGACCGGCCGATCTTGGGCTTGAGGACGAGCGGGATGATCGCCGGCGCGATCCGGGTCCGCGCGAACCGGACGAGCGGGTTGGTGGAGGTGGCGATGGTGAAGGCGCGGTCGGTGAAGCGCAGCACCATCCTGCCGACCGGAGCGCGTTCGGGCTCGTAGGTGTCCATGACCGATGGGTGGGCGACGCCGCGCAGGGAATGGGCGAGCTTCCAGCCGAGGTTGACCGCGTCCTGGATGCCGGTGTTCATGCCTTGCGCGCCGGCCGGCGAGTGGATGTGTGCGGCGTCCCCGGCCAGGAAGACCCGCCCGGCCCGATAGTGGGCGGCGGCGCGGTGGTGCAGCCGGAAGTTGGTCGTCCACACCGGATCGTGCAGCCGAACCGTGCCTCGCGTGTAGGCGTCGGTGAGGGCCTGCACCTTGTCGAGGGTGACGGGGGCGTCGGGCGGGGTCGCGTCACCGGGTGGGCGCATGACGAGCAGCCGCCAGCTCGCCGGCGCGCCGAGGGGGAAGAAGAACAGCATTCCCTGCTCGGACAGGAACGCGTGGGCAGCATCGGGCGTGATGCCGTCGGCTTCGGTGTCGGCGAGAACAAAGGTCTGCGGGTAGGAGCTGCCCGCGAAGCCGATGCCGACGGCGGCGCGGACGCTGCTGTGCGCACCGTCGCAGCCAACGACGTACCGGGCGGAGATCTGCTCGGCGCTGCCGTCGCCGTGACGCAGCATGGCGGTCACCGCATCGCGGCCGGCGCGCAGTCCGGTGAGGGTGACGCCACGTTCGACTGTCATGCCGCTGGTGGTGAGGTGGTCAGAAAGGATGCGTTCGGTTTCGGCCTGGGACAGGAACAGCAGGTAGGGGTAGGCGGTGTCGGCCAGGCCGATGTCGAACAGAGGCACCGCCACCTCGCGGTGACCCGTGTGGAGGCGTAGCTGCACCGCCGCGTTGCCGAGAGCGACGAGCCGGTCGGTGATGCCGAGTCCGGCAAGAACCTCCAAGGTCCGTGGCTGGATGGCCAGTGCCCGGGACTCGTTGACCCGATCACGGGAGCGATCGACCAACCGTGGCCGTATCCCGTGTGCCGCCAACTGGGCGGCAAGGGTCAGGCCGGTAGGCCCAGCGCCGACGACGAGAACATCGACCGGGTCGTCGCTCATGATCTCACCGTAGAGGTGCGCATCCTTCGTCGTGCAGACGCTTCACGCGGTCGTGGTACGCCGGAAGCGCAGCACGGCGGCGAGGACGGTAACGGCGAGCAGCCCGCCGATCCACACGAGGGCCGGCCGCACATGAGTGGGTCCTCGGCCCGCGCCTGCTGTTGTTAGACCCGCTCGCGCAGCGGCCGGTAGTTGGCGTGGAAGATTCGCTGACCAAACCGCTTGAGCACGAGGTTGCGGGCGGCGGGGTGAAGCGTGCGGGTGCGGTCCCGGCGGTGCGTCTGCCGGAGCACCCAGTCGGTGCGGGGGCGACGGCGGCGTTCGTACGCCGCAAACGCGTCGGGGATGCTGTCGGCCGCGGTGAGGGACTCGGCCAGGACGATGGCGTCCTCCAGCGCCATCGCGGCGCCTTGGGCCATGTTGGGTGAGGTTGCGTGCGCGGCGTCGCCGATGAGCAGCACGGCACCGCGCGACCAGGAGTCAAGGACGACCTCCTCAACCGCGCCGGCCTGCCCGGTGCCGTCGCCGTTGCTGGCCTCGTCGAGCGCGTCGAGCAGCGTGGGCACCGGCTCGACGTACCCGGCCAGAAGCTCGCGCAGCGGCGGCGGCGGCGAAGTGAGCGGCCCATCGCAGTAGCAGTACATCCGTCCGGCGCCGATCGGGATCGTCAGAAACGACGAGCTCTGACCGAGCAGCACCGACCAGATCGGCGCCGCTTCGGGCCGTGCGACGACGAAGCGGCGCGCGTACTGGCCGACCGGGCGCGGCGTAGGGGCATCGAAGACCAGCCGCCGCACCGTCGAGTGCAGTCCGTCCGCGCCCAGGACCAGGTCGTAGCGGTCACTGCCGCCGTCGCCGAGCTCGACGGTGACGCCGTCGTCTGCGACGGTGATCGCCCGGGTGCCCTGCCCCCACCGGACCGGCACAGCCGCGGCCCCGGCGAGCAGCACCTGATGCAACTCTGCCCGATGCAGCGCCAGGCAGGGGCCGACACCGTTCCACACGTCGGCCATCTCGATGTCGAAGAGCAGGCGTCCACGGTGGTCGGCGACGCGTTGCCGCTCAATGCACACCGCGAACTCGGCCACCTGCGCGCCAAGCCCGAGACCGTTGAGGGCACGTACCGCGTTGCCGGGCAGGTAGATCCCGGTGCCCTCGCTCATCGGCGCGGCAGCGCGTTCGATGATCTCGACCGCCGCGCCCCAACCGCGCAGCGTGCGAGCCGCCGCCAGCCCGGCTATGCCGGCACCGACGACGAGAACTCGAACACCGTCACCCCGCATGTCCCCCCCAATGTCTCTGGACTTGGACAGTCATGACCTCCTCCTCCTCAGCCATGTGGAGGGAGGACGGCCGCCCGTGTCGCGGCGACCATCCCACGGACGCGGCTATGCCGCAGGTTGCCGAGCAGGACGCGGAGCGCCGTGGAGGGTCGGAACACCCGCTTGGACGGGGCCTGGAGCGCGACGACTCGCATGAACTGCTCAGCCACCGCAGGGTCATGCTCGGCCGCGATCAGCACCCGGTTGACATAGGCGTTGATGACCCGGACGGGTAACGGCCGCGGTCCTGTCACCTGCGGCAGGGCCAGATCGGCGCCGACCGTCAGCTGCCAGGCCATGCCGACCGGTATTGCGGCAGCCCGGAAGAACCGCCGGGCCAGGTCACGGTCACCGCCGGCCAGCGAGTTCCGCAGGGCCTCCGCCTGCAGCGCGGCGACCGACATACCCAGGGCGTACGTCGGGTTCGAGCTGCAGATCGCGTCCCCGAAAACGAGCAGCCCGGCCGGGAAGCGGCGCAGCCGCTCGTACCGCCGGCGAAGGTTGGCCGGGAACCGATGGGCGACGATCTCGTCGAGCGGCTCTGCGTCGCGGATCGCGGCGAACACGTCCGGCGGGGCGATGGCCTCGACGAAGGCGAGGAAGCCCTCGGGGTCGGTCGGCGGGTGGTGTCCGTCGTACCCGATCGCCGTCAGGATCCACCGGTCCTGTTCCTGCGCGAACAGCACGAAGCCGGTGGGCCGGCCCGGCTGGGCACCAATGGAGACCATCTTCTGTCCGCCTAGAGCGCCCGGGCGCAGCCGTAGGTGCCGAGTGGCGTACTTCAACTGGATCGTGAGCTGCTCTTCCGGCGGCTGATCGTAACCGATCGTCGCCAGCCAGGCGTGTGTGCGGCCGCCGCGCCCGGTCGCGTCCACGACGAGGTCGGCGTCGAGGGTCTCCTCGGCGCCGCCCGCAGCGAGATGCAGGAGCCGTACACCGGTGACGCGGTCCTGAGCCGCGGTCGTGCCGAGCCCGACGATCTCGCACCGGTCGACGATCTCGACCGCGGGCAGCCTCCGGACCCGGGCACGTACGTGGCCTTCCAGGTATGGCCGGGCAGCTTGGCAGATAAAGGGCTGCCCGGGGCGGCCCCTCAGGCAGAGCAGATGACTGCCCGGAGCGAAGTGGAGCTCCGCGAAGTCCCGGATCACCGGCAAACCCCCGGCGATCATGTCCTGGACCAGGCCGGGAAAGAGTTGGTCGAGGATCTGCGTCCCTCGGGGCACCAGCAG
>DASRTE010000148.1:0-6386 GCA_035656095.1 Jiangellaceae bacterium | reverse complement strand
GGGCCGGTCTCGGGCGCGGTGTCGACGCGCGGTCAGACTGATATGCGCGGGTTGGTTACCTGCATGACCGGGTGTTCGTCGGGAACGGGCCGCGGTCTAGAGGGCGGGCGTAACCTCCGCCGGGGGGCGGGGGCTGCCCATAGAACAGACGCGGGTCGTTCCTCACGCGGTGCCCGAGACCGGCCGTGCCACCGGCCGGCTTGTGCCCGGTGGCCGAGGGGTTAGGAGTCCATGACGGCCAGGCTCCAGCACCAGCCGGCCAGTTCCCGGGCGATCGCGACGGCGGTGACGGTGGGTCGCTTCTTGCGGGCCTGCATCGCGACCCAGCGCTGGTGCAGGCGGGCGTCGGCGGCTCGGGCCCGGGCTCGGATGGCCGGGGTGACCGCGGCCCGCCGCGCCCGCAGGGTCCGGCTGGGTCCGCTGGTGGGGCGGCGGTGGTGCCAGGCGGCCTCGACCAGCAGCCGGCGGGCGTGGGTGTTACCGGCCTTGGTGATCGGTCCCTGGGACCGGCTGGCGCCGGTGGAGAACTCACTGGGTACCAGGCCGAGGTAGGCGCCGATCGTGGCGCCGGTGAACCGGTGCCAGTCCCCGATCTCCACGGTCAGCCCGAACGCGGTCAGGGTGGCGATCCCACGCACGCACTCCAGCCGCGCGACCGTCTCGGCCCACGGCTGCTGGTAGGCCATCTCGGCGATCGCGGCGTCCAGACGATCCCGGCGGTCGGCGCAGGCCATGACCGCGTCCAACGCCTCGCGGTAGGCCACGCGCAGGCCGGCCTGCTCGAAATGCTGGGACCGCAGCCAGGTCTCGTGCACCGCGGTCCAGGCGGTGCCGCCGCAGTAGACGATCCCCTGGCGCAGCAGCAGCTTCGAGACCCGATGCCTGGCGCGCATCAGGTCACCGCGGGTGTCCTCCCGGGCCCGGACCAGATCCCGGGCGGTCTCCTCGGCCACGGTGGGCACCCGCACACCGGGCAGCTCTCCGATGTGCAGCAGCCGGGCCAGCCGGCGGGCGTCTCGCCGGTCGGTCTTGACCCGGTCCCCGCCGGGACGCTCCAGCTTCGACGGCGCCACCACCAGGCACCGGACCCCCGCTCGTTCGAAGGCCCGGGCCAGACCGAACCCGGTCGGCCCGGGCTCATAGCTGACAGCCACCGGCCCCGGCAACCGGCCCACCCACGCCACCACCTGCTCGCTGGCCGGGACCAGCCGCTCGGAGAAGACCTGCCCGGTGTCCCAGTCCACCGCCTCGGCCACCACCGACCGGGCGTGAACATCCAACCCCACCGACGTACGCTCGATGAACATCCGGCGCCTCCCTGCAAATGCGGCACACCACCGCAGGCGGGCTTGCCCGCGGGGGTCGTGACCCGCGCCAACTTGCCAGCGAGGCGCCGGATGCCCCACCCGGCGCGATCACACCGCTGGCATCATCCGATCGTGGCAGCCCCTCGCGTCCCGGTCACCGTGTCACCGCACGCACCACCGCCTTGACACGGTGACCGGGACGCGGATCATCACCCGTCGAATGACGCCGGCCCAAGACCCGACACTCCATACGGTCTAGGCTCAGGGGATCCGGCGGTCCTCGATGTGGCACCAGTGGAAGTGCTGCCGCAGCCGGTTCCGGACATCCCTGACGTAGACGAGGTCGCCGCCGCTCCAAACGACCGTGACGGTGTCGATCCACTCTCGTCGTCGTCGGCCCGCTCGATGCGGGCGACGATTGGCACAGGGCGGCGGAAGGTGTGCTCCGCTACGCGGGCGCCGGTCGAATTCACGATGGCCTGTAGCCCGGCCGCCCACGGCGGCTACTGACGTTCCGACGGATCACCCATCCAGTGGCGGACAAGTGTTCGAATGCGTCTAGTGAGCTTGCGCCTTGCCGCGGCTCGCCGGTGGGTGTCGTTGGCGGCCAGCTTCGCTGTCTTCGGACGACTCGCTCGACGATCCCGATGCCACTGCGCGATGACAGCCCGATGCACCAGCTGCCCACCGCGGGTCGACCTGCCCGCCGAGCAGGCCGCGTTCATGGCCGACTCGCAGGTGCCGTGGGGCGTGGACGCCCTCGGCGGGTCGATCACGGAGCCCGCTTGGCGGATCGAGCCCAGCTGGTACCTGGTGGCGACCGAGGACCGGATGATTCCCCCGCCGGCGCAGCGGGTCATGTCCGAGCGGGCCGGCTCGATCGTGGTCGAGGTATCGGGCAGCCACGCCATTTACTTGTCGCAGCCGGCCGCGGTGGCCGCACTCATCGAGCAGGCCGCGGCCACGCTGCCTGCGCCGCAGTAGCCCGCCGAGACGGGCGGTTCGCGGTCGAGTGGTCGCGTGCGCCCGGCCCCGTCCCGCAAGAGCGTCTGATCTCGGGACCGCCCAAGGTGCAACATGAGTTGGGGGCGTTTCGACTGCGAGGTGACGGGCCGCCACGGCAAACTGCAACGTCGGAAGTTTGACCGACGGTGTCCACCGTGCTCAGTCGAGGGAACAGCAGCGACGAAGCGGGGCAGGAAGTAGCAGGGGTGGATCCCTGGCGACGATCTGGCGCGGCCGCCCGGTTAGCCCGCCGGATCGACTGTCGCACGTTCGAGCTCATGGGTGAGCTGGTCGAGCTCAGCTCCGCCGGACATCAGCCTGGTCAGTTCGCTACGGTCGATCTCGGCCTTGCCGTAGTCGCCCAGGCTGTGGCCGCGGTTGAGGATAAGGAACCGGTCGCCGACCGGATAGGCGTGGTGCGGGTTGTGGGTGATGAACACGACGCCGAGGCCACGGTCTCTCGCCATCACGATGTAGCGGAGGACGACCCCGGCCTGCTTGACACCCAGCGCGGACGTCGGCTCGTCGAGGATCAGCACGCGGGCGCCGAAATGAACCGCGCGGGCGATGGCCACCGACTGCCGTTCGCCACCGGACAGCGTGCCGACCGGCTGCTCGGGGTCGCGGATGTCGATCCCCATCGCCAGCAGCTCGTCGCGCGTCGTGCGCTTGGCCACGGCCACGTCGAAGCGTCGCAACGGCCCCCAGCCCTTGGTCGGCTCCGAACCGAGGAAGAAGTTGCGCCAGATCGCCATCAACGGCACCAGGGCGAGGTCCTGATAGACGGTGGCAATGCCACGATCAAGAGCCTCCCGGGGGTGGTTCAGGTGTACCGGCTCGCCGTCGATCAGGTACTCGCCCCGATCGTGCCGGTGCGCTCCGGCCAGGATCTTGATGAGGGTGGACTTGCCGGCTCCGTTGTCGCCCAGGACGCATGTCACCGTTCCCGGCCGCACGGTCATCGACACGTCGTCGAGAGCGACCACATTGCCGAAGCTCTTGCCGATCTCACGTACCTCGAGCAACGGAGTGCGGCCTACGAGCGCGGTCGTGGGTTCCTCGCCGGTCGGCGACGTCGTCATCGCTTCATGACCTCCGCTCGCCTGCGCACGTAGAGGTTAAGCAGGGTCGCTATCAGCAGTAGCAGGCCGAGGAAGAGCATGAACCAGTCGCTGTCCCAGCCGGCGAACACGATGCCCTGCTTGGCCATACCGAAGATGAGCGCTCCCAGGGCCGCGCCGACGGCGGACCCGAAGCCACCGGTGAGCAGGCAGCCACCGATCACGGCCGCGATGATGAACTCGAACTCCAGCCCGATCCCGGAGTTGGCTTGGACCGACGTCAGGCGCAGCGCCTGCATGGTTCCCACCAGGGCCGCCATGGTCGAGACCATCATGAACAGGGCGATCTTCGTGCGTGCGGCCGGCACGCCGACTCCACGTGCGGCAACTGCCGAGCCGCCGACGGCGAAGATCCAGTTGCCGGGGCGGGTGCGCAGCAGGACGTACGTCGCCAGCGCGGTCACCCCGATCCACCAGAAGACGGTCACCCGAACGTCGGCGCCGAAGATCTCCACCGTGGCGGCGAACAACGCCCGGGCGCTGCCATAGCCGTCCGCGTCGTCGAGCCCACCCACCTGGACCGTGCCGGTGATGACCTTCGTCACACCCAGGTTGAGTCCCTGCAACACGAGGAACATGCCGAGCGTGACGATGAAACTGGGCAGGCCGGTCCGCACCACGACGATGCCGTTGACGAATCCGACCAGCAGACCGACGGCTATGGCCACCGCGAAGGCCAGCCACACGTTGAGGCCGTACTCCGTGGCGAGCGTGGCGACCACCAGGCCGGCGGTTGCCGTCATGACCCCGGCGGACAGGTCGAACTCACCACCGATCATGAGCAGGGCCACGGCGACCGCCATGATGCCCAGGGGTGCCGCGGCGTCGAGCCAATTCGCGATGCCGGACGGTGTGGCGAACGCATCGGTTATCGCGGCGAAGAAGACGAAGACGGCCAAGGCACCGACCGCGGCGCCCAGTTCCGGGCGCTGGAGAAACCGCCGGGTCAGCCCGGCCGTCACCATGCGCTCGTCGGGAGGCGCCGCGGCCGGTGCCACGGTCATCGGGTGCCCGCCTCGGCAAGGTCGGCGACCGTGGCGGCGTTCTCCTGGGTGACGAAGCCGGGGCCGGTGAGCACCGGCAGGCCTCCACCCATGATGTTGTTGTTCTCCTGGTAGAGCTTGAGCAGCACGATGGGGACGTATCCCTGCAGGTACTGCTGCTGGTCGACCGCGAACAGGATCGAACCGTCCTCGATGGCGCTGACGACGTCGCCGGACAGGTCGAACGTCGCGATCTGGGCCTGCGAGCCCGCGCCGGCGACCGCGTCGACGGCAGCCACGCCGATGGCGGGATTCAGGGCGAGCACGCCGTTGATCGACGGGTCCGCCTGAAGGCTGGACTGGATCGTGGTCTGAGCGCCGGCGACGTCGTTGATGTCGACCTGGAGGTTCTCGAGCGTCCCGCCGAGGCCCTCGTTTGCACCTTCGCAGCGCTGTTCGAGGCCGATGTTGCCGGGCTCGTGGATGACGCAGATCAGGTTGGTCACACCGGCTTCGGCGAGCTGCTCGCCGGCGCCCTGACCGGCGACCGTCTCGGTCTGTCCGACGTGGGTGATGGCGCCGAGCGATGCCGACTCATTCTCGCCGGAGTTGATCGTGATCACCGGAATGCCGGCTTCCTCGGCGCTCGCCAGCGGTTCGCGCATCGCGTCCGGGTTCGCGAGCGACACGACGATGCCGTCGACCTCGTCGCTGACGGCGGCTTCGATGAGCTGTGCTTGCTCGTCGGGCTCGCCGGAGCCCTGGTAGGTGACCTCGATCCCGAGATCCTCGGCCGCTGCCTCGGCCCCGTTCTGCACGACATCCCAGAACGCGTCGCCGGCTGACGCGTGCGTCACGACCGCGAAGGTGAAGTCGGAACCGCCACCACCGCCGCCCTCCTCGTTCCCTGCATCGTTGCCGCCGTCGTCGTCGGTACAGGCGGCGAGGGCAAGAGGCAACGCCAGGAGCGCGATCAATGCGCGCCTTTTAGTGAACCGTGTGGTGACCATGTTCCTCCTTCGATAGAGCCCAACCATTACGTCAGAGCGTCGCGAACCTCCTCGACCCGCACCGGCCGCCGCCCGGCTCGCGAGAGCTCAGCCGCCTCGGCCACGAGCAGAACTTCCAGCGCTTCGTCGCCAGTGCACGGGCTGCCGACCAGGCCGGCGGCGACATCGACGAAGGCGCTCAATTCGGCGCGGTAAGCAGCGTCGAAACGGCCGGCGAAATGGTCGTACGCAGGCTCGGGCGGACGGCCCACACCGGGCTCGGCCGAGAGTAGCGGAGACCAACTGTCCAGGCCGGCGACCAGCGTGTCCGCCACGCCGGATACCTCCAGCCGGACGTCGTATCCGGCGCCGTTGTAGCGAGTCGCGTACACCGTTGCCAGGGTGCCGTCGTCGAGAGTCAGAACGGCCACGCCGGTGTCGACGTCACCGGCGTCGGCGAAGAACCGCTCGCCGCGATTTGACCCCGTCGCGTAGACCTCGACGATCTCGCGGCCGGTGACCCAGCGGATCGCATCGAAGTCGTGAACGCTGCAGTCCCGGAAGATGCCTCCCGAGCCGGGGATGTACGACGAATGTGGGGGTGCCGGGTCCGCCGTGACGGCACGCAATCCGTGGAGCCTACCTATCCGGCCCGCTCGTACCGCCTCGCGAAGCGCCCGGTACCCGGCGTCGAACCGGCGCTGGAAACCGACCTGCAGCGCCGTGCCGGCCGCCTCCACCTCCTTGAGGACGGCGACCATGCTGGCGACGCTGCTGGCGACCGGCTTCTCGCAAAACACCGGTAGGCCGGCTCGGGCGAGCGCCACGAGCAGTTCGGCATGCGTGGGAGTGGGCGTCGCGATGACGGCAGCGTCGACGCCGGCGCCGAGGACGTCGTCGCTTTTCATGGCGCCGATCCGGTCGGCGACCAGTGCGGCCCGGGTTCGGTCGCGATCGGTGACGACGACCTCGTCGACCTCC
>DASRTE010000147.1:0-5139 GCA_035656095.1 Jiangellaceae bacterium | reverse complement strand
GTCCTGCATGACCACGCCGACCAGCCGCACCCTACTCAGGTCGCACTCGCGGAACACCGCCCCGGTGAAATCCTCGTCCTCGAAGCACGGCACGCAGCCAGGGTAACGAGAAGCTGTGGTCGGGTAGCAGTAGCGTGCAGGCTTGCCAGGCTTGGCCCGTACGCCAGTGGCTGGAAAGGCGCAGGACGGGTTCCGAGGTCAGCACCAACGGACCGCGGATGGAACCTCGTGCGAGCGGACGAGTTCGCCGAGATGCTGAGCAGCTCGCCCGGTCAGGTCAGACATGGAGGTCGAAGCAGTGAGTGAACTTCTGGGTATCGCTCGATTCACGTTCCACGAAGGCAAAGTCGACGACTTCAAGCGCTTGTCCGAGCAGTGCATGGAGATCGTGCGGACCAAGGACAATGGGACGCTGCAGTACGACATCTACTTCAACGACGACGAGTCCGAAGCCATCGTCATCGAGAGGTACCGAGATTCTGAGGCACTGATCGAGCATCTTGCGCACCTCGGGGACGACCTGATGGCCGCGATGGCGGCGACAGCATCGGTCCACGACGAAACCCTGGGTGAGCCGAGCGCCCGCCTCCGAGCGATGATGGAAGGCACTCCGGTGCGCTTGTTCACGCCTTTCCTGTCTCTCTAGAGCGCGGTCGTCGCCGAACTCTGGCGCACGCACATCGGCTGAGAGTTCGTTTCCATGTGTCCGGCTGGCGGCGGTATGACGCACCCGCCGGTAGCGCGAATCGCAGGAGGTCGCCCGCGGACCGCCCGCGTCAGTCGCCACCAGTTCGGGGCGACCCACTCGGTGTCGGGCAAGGGCGGCGGATCATCTCGGTACGGCGACCAGCACTCCGATAGTCGGCAGCCCTGTCAAGACATCCGGGGTCCTTGTCGGGCTGCTCCATCGGTGCGAGCCTCGAAGGCCTGGAGGTGGTCCAGCATGGGACTTGACGCCCAACATCCGGCCGCACGACCGCGTCCACCCGCGACCGACTTCGGCGTCTACTCCCTGGACACGATCGAGGTGGATCGCACGACCGGGTTCAACGTGACCTGCCGGGTCTCGCGCCGCAAGGGCCTCGTCTCGTGGCTGCGGGTGCCGCCGCTCACCCCCGACCAGGTTCCCCGGGGGTACCGGTTCGTCTCTGAGGCCGAGGCCGAGGAATCGCCGTTCGGTGCCTGGGCAGTGCCGGACGGTCAGGCCTTCTCGATGGCGCGCTTCGTCCTGGCCGGGTTCGGATCCGACCAGGGATGGCGCGAGGACACGCATCCGCGGTTCGTGGCCGACCTGACCGGCGACGGGCGCGGTGACATCGTCGGTTTCGGCGACGACGGGGTCTGGGTCTCGCTGGGCAACGGCGCCGGCGGATTCGCGGCCGCGGTGTTCACGTTGGCGGCGTACGCGCCGAACGCAGGCGGCTGGTCGACCAGTCGCCATCCGCGCCTGCTGGCTGACCTGACCGGGCACGGCCGCCGTGACATCGTCGGTTTCGGCGACGACGGGGTCTGGGTCTCGCCGGGCAACGGCGCCGGCGGCTTCGCCGCGCCGGTCTTCGCGTTGGCCGGCTTCGGCTTCAACCAAGGCTGGCGGGTGGACCAGCATGCACGTTTCGTCGTCGACCTCACCGGTGACGGCCGAGCCGACCTGCTCGGGTTCGGGGACGACGGGGTGGTGGTTGCGCTGGGTGACGGCGCGGGCGGGTTCGGCCCGCCGCAGGTGGTGCAGATTGCCGACCCGTTCCGGTTCGGTGCGAACGCCGACCATCCCGACCTGCTGGTCGACCTCACCGGCGACGGCCGCCCCGATCTCCTCAACTTCGGATCGGCGGGCGTGTTCACCTCGCTCAACATTGGCGACGGCACCTTCGCGCCGCCCCGTGAAGGCCTGCACGCCTTGTGCCTCTTTCAGGGGTGGCAGGCCGACAGGCACCCGCGGTTCGTCGCTGACGTGACCGGCGACGGCCGCGCCGACATCGTCGCCTTCGGCGACCAGGGCGTGCAGGTAGCCCGCGGCCGCGGCGACGGCACCTTCGACCCGCCCGTCCACCTCGCGTCCTTCTTCGGCCGCCAGCGGATGCCCGAGCTGGAGTGGCAGGTCGGCCGCAACCCCCGCCTGCTCGCCGACCTCACCGGCAACGGCGCCATGGACGTCGTGGGCTTCGGCGACGACGGCCTCTGGGCTCTGGTCCTTGACACCAAGGGCCCGAAGTCACCGCAGTTCTGCGTCCCCGACCTCGGCTTCAACATGGGCTGGCGCGAGGGCAAGCACCACCGCCTGGCCGCCGACCTCACCGGCGACGGCCGGGCGGACGTTGTGGGCTTCGGCGATGCCGGCGTCTACATCTGCCTCAACGAAGGCACCGGCCCCGTGCCGAGGCCGATCGCGACACGCTAGCCGTGCCCGTCCGCGGCCGTGCGACCCACGCGGCGGTATGACACGGCCGCGTCAACCGGGGCGGTACGCGGCGGTAAGCCGCAGCCCCGAGCGGCCCCGCATCGCGGCGCAAGGGCCGAGCCTGGCCTGCCCCTCCGTTGTGGATCGCTGGTGCGGTCAGGTCAGCCGGTCCGCTTCTGCCACTAGCGCGCGGACCGTGGCGGCGAGGTTTTCGTCGAAGGCGCCGGCGGGCGCCTGCCAGGCCCAGTTGCCTTGGGCGGTGCCGGGCGTGTTCATCCGGCTCTCGCTGCCGAGCCCGAGAAGGTCCTGGGCCGGCACGACCGCCAGCCGAGCCGTCGACTCCAGGGCGACGTGGATGAACGCCCAGGGCATCGCCTCGTACGGGTCGAGGAGGCGGGAGCGGATCCGGTCGTGGGTCTGCTCATCAAGGTGCTCCCACCACCCGACGGTGGTGTCGTTGTCATGGGTGCCGGTGTAGACGACGCTGTGCTCCCCGTGGTGGTGGGGGAGGTGCGGGTTGTCGGGGTTGCCATCGAAGGCGAACTGGAGGACCTTCATCCCGGGCAGGCCGAACCGGCTCCGCAGTGCCTCGACCTCCTGGGTGATCACTCCGAGGTCCTCCGCAACCAGTGTCCCGGGCCCTGCGGTGTCGACCAGTGCGGACAGGATCTCGGCCCCTGCCCCAGGGACCCACCAACCTTCGCCAGCAGTGGCCGCATCAGCGGGGACGTGCCAGGTAGCCTCGAAGCCACGGAAGTGGTCGATGCGGACCAGGTCGAACAGCTCCCGCTGGCGGGCGATCCGGCGCCGCCACCACGCGAACCCGTCGGCGGCCATCGCGTCCCAGTCGTAGTGCGGGTTGTTCCAGCGCTGCCCGTCCGCCGAGAAGTAGTCCGGCGGGCAACCGGTCACCGTGATCGGCCGACCCTCCTCGTCCAGCCGGAAGAGCTCCCGCGACGCCCACACGTCGGCGCTGTCGAGAGATACGAAGATCGGCAGGTCCCCGAACAGGAGCACGCCCTTGGACGCGGCATACCTGCGCAGCCGCGCCCACTGCACCGCGAAGACCCACTGCTCAAAGCGCAGGTCCCGCACGCGGTCGGCAAGCGGCCTGAGCGCGCCGTCGACGGACCGCGGATCACGGTCTCGCAGGGCCGGCGCCCAGGTCGGCCAACGAGCGAGGCCGTGCAGTCCGCGAAGGGCAGTGAACTCGACGTACGGATCCAGCCAGCCGCCCTGCTCCGCACACCACGACGTGAAGGCGGACTCTTGCTGTTCGTCCAGTGCCGACGGGTCCTCGAGATGATAAGCGGACTGGTGAGCTCGGCTGATCAGCTCAGGGTTTCCCGCCATCGCAGACAGCGCGTCATACGGCGAGCGGCTCTCCTCGTTGGTCGGCACAAGAGGCAGCACCTGCCAGATCGAGCAGCCCGCGTCGGCAAGGAAGTCGACGAACCGGTAAGCCTCGTCACCGAGGTCACCGGACGTCGACCTCGTCGAAGGCGCTGGCAGGGAGGTCACGTGCAGCAGGACCCCCGCCCGGCGAACGTCCAACGCCCTGCTCTGCCCGCCCACGGCCCACCCTCCGTCGCGGTTGCGAGCCTAACCCACACCCTCCGCCACAGCGATCGTCCGCACGCCGGTGGATGCGGTGGGTACGCGTCAGGTGTCCATCAGCACCACCCTGCGCCCTTCAACAGTGACGTGTGACTGCATCGAAAGAGCGGACGTCTCCTGCCGCTGGCGTGCGCCCAGCGCCGGAACAGTTCGACCCAACTCTGCTGGGTGAAGGTCTTTCCCCGCGTAGCCGCTGTCGCGGCGCTATGACACACGGCCGCTTCGCGGCGCCGTGACGCGACGTCTGCGTCACGCGCCGTCGTGGTCCAGGAGCTTGATGAGCAGACTGCGCAGCTGACGGTGACCGCGCTCGCCGAGGCGGTCGGTCAGCTGCTGCTCGATGCCGTCGATGGTGGCGATGCCGGCGGCGATGCAGGCCTGTCCCTTCTTGGTCAGGATGATCAGCTTGGCCCGCCGATCCGTCGGGTCGGGCCGGCGGACCACGTACCCCAACTGCTCGAGCTCGTCAACGAGCTCGCCCATCGCTTGCGGCGACATGTTCGCCCGCCGCGCCAGGTCGGTCAGCCGTGATCCGTCGGGGGCGATCTGCGCGAAGACGGCGGAGTGGGCGGGCTTCTGTGGGAAGCCGGCGCCGACCACACCGTCGACGATCTGGAATCCGAGCAGGCTGTAGGCGCGGCCGAGCAGGGCGATGGTGTTGACGGTCTGCGGGGGCTGTGCCACATTGTTCAGGCTATCCTGAATATCAGGTTGGCCTGAAGAGCAGCGTGGCGTGTGGTGGGGAATGGGGCCGGCCATGACGAGTGCCGTCGAGTTGAACGGCCTCACCAAGGCCTTCGGGGACCTCCTGGCGGTCGATGCCGTCAGCGCCGTGGCGCAACCGGGCCAGGTCACGGCCCTGCTCGGGCCTAACGGGGCCGGCAAGACCACCACGTTGCGGATGCTGCTCGGGCTCGCGGCGCCGACCAGCGGGACCGCGACGATCGGCGGCAGGCGCTACGACGAACTGGCCGACCCGGCCCGTCAGGTCGGCGCGGTCCTCGAGGCGTCTGGCTGCCACCCCGGCCGTACGGCGCTGGACCACCTGCGCATCCTCACGACCGCGGCCAGGCTGCCCGAGGGCGCACCGCGTCGCGTCCTGGACGAGACCGGGCTGGCGGGCG
>DASRTE010000146.1:0-23851 GCA_035656095.1 Jiangellaceae bacterium | reverse complement strand
CCGGTTCCGCGCTGATGACCGGCGAAGGGGCACGGGAGCCGTGGTACTGACCGGCCGCACGGCACTGCTCGCGCTGCTCGGCGCGGTCGTGGTCGCGCTGGCTGCCCCCTCCGCCACCGGGGTGGTCGTGGTCACGGCCGGCGTGCTGGCCGTCGCCGTCATCGACGCGACACTCGCCGGACCGGTCCGGTCCCTTCGGCTGACGCGCACGGGCGACCGCGCCGTGCGGCTCGGCGAGACGGCGCGGGTCGTGCTGCAGGTGTCGAACGACCGACGGCGGGTCCGCGGCGTCGTGCGGGACGCCTGGCCGCCGTCGGCAGGCGCCACCGACGACCGCGCGGCGCTGGACGTCGGACCGGGCGAGCGGCAGCTGGTCGAGGTGTCCCTGCGGCCCACGCGACGCGGCGACCGGCCCGCCGACCTGGTCACGGTGCGGAGCATCGGACCGCTCGGGCTGGCGGGCCGGCAAGGCTCGCACTCCGTGCCGTGGACGCTGCGCGTGCTGCCACCGTTCCGGTCGCGTCGTCACCTTCCCTCGCGGATGGCACGACTGCGCGAGCTCGACGGCCGGTCGGCGGTGCGCGTCCGCAGCGCGGGAACCGAGTTCGACTCGCTGCGGGAGTACGTCGTCGGGGACGACACCCGCTCGATCGACTGGCGCGCGACGGCGCGAGGGGGCGGCGTCGTCGTGCGGACGTGGCGGCCCGAGCGCGACCGGCACGTGCTGATCGTGCTCGACACCGGCCGGACGTCGGCCGGACGCGTCGGCGACGCACCACGGCTCGACGCGGCCATGGACGCGGCCCTGCTGCTGGCGGCCCTGGCGACCCGCGCCGGGGATCGAGTCGACCTGCTCGCCTTCGACCGCCGTCCACGGGCCACCGTCGAGCGCTCGTCGCCGACGGAGGTCCTGCCTCGGCTCGTCGACGCCATGGCCCGGCTCGAGCCCGAACTGCTCGAGACCGACTTCCGCGGCCTGGCCGTGGAGGTCCTGCGGCGGGCGGGACAACACTCGCTGGTCGTGCTGCTCACTGGCCTGGACGCCGGCCCGGTGGAGGAGGGGTTGCTCCCCGTACTCGGCCGGCTCACCCACCGGCACACCGTGCTGGTCGCAGCCGTTGCGGACCCACGGGTCGCACAGATGGCCGCGGGCCGAGGCGACACCGAGGCCGTCTACGGCGCCGCGGCCGCCGAGCGCGACCGGGCCGGCCGGTACCGCGTCTCCCGCCTGCTCGAGCGACATGGTGCCCACGTCGTGGACGCGCCACCGGAGGAGCTCGCACCCGCCGTGGCCGACGCCTACCTGTCGCTCAAGGCCGCCGGCCAGCTCTGACCCCGTCCCCCCAAGCGGCCAGTGCGCCGTTGATCACGTTCACCACCCTGGTGGACGGTTCACCAGGCGCAGGAGCCTGGTGGACGGTTCACCAGGCGCAGGAGCCTGGTGAACCGTCCGCCCGCCTGGTGAAGCTGAGTCGGCGCTTGTCCACAAGCCAGGTCGTCGGGGTTCGGTTTCCACCGATCCGCCGCATGGCGTGGTGAACGTCTACCAGTCCGGGTGACGCTGCGGCCATGGACGAGATCTTCGCCGCGATCGCCGCCTCGCAGGGCGGCGTCGTGATGCGGTCCCAGGCCCTGGCGGCCGGCTACACCGAGGCCGAGATCGATCGCCGGCGACGACAGAAGTTGTGGGTACCGATCCGTCGGGGCGCCTACGTCGAACGCGCCGTGTACGCCGCGATGACTCGCGAGCAGCTCCATGTGGCCCTGGTCCATGCTGCCGTCCGGAGCCTCGCGAAGCCGGCCGTGGTCAGCCACGTCTCAGCGGCCATCCTTCGAGGTCTGCCATCGTGGGGCCTGGACTTGTCGCTCGTCCACGTGACCCGTGGCGACCTGCACTCCCCGAGAATCGAAGGGGGCGTCCATCACCATGCGGGGGAGTTGCGAAACGACGACCTCGAGCAGATCGACGGAATCTGGGTGACGTCGCCTGCCCGCACCGCTATCGACACCGCCCGCGTCACCGAGTTCGAGGCCGCGGTCGTGGTGACAGATGCTCTGCTCCACCGAGGTCTCGTCGACAGGGGCACCATTCTGGACCGGCTCGAATCGATGCGAGACTGGCCGGGCACGTGCAACGCCGGGCGTGTGGCGGAGTTCGCCGACGGCCGTTCCGAGAGCGTCGGAGAGTCGCGCACCCGCGTTGCGTTCGAGTTGGTCGGACTTCCTCGGCCCGACCTCCAGCGACTGATCACGACACCGGACGGAAAGATCGTCGGACGATCGGACTTCTTGTTCGACGGGCTCTGGACGATCGGTGAGTTCGACGGCCGCGTGAAGTACGGCCGACTGTTGAAGCCGGGCGAGGCTCCCGGCGATGTCGTCTGGCGCGAGAAACAGCGCGAGGATCGGATCCGCGATCTCGGTTACGAGGTGGGACGGATCATCTGGTCCGACCTGTCCGACCGGCCCGCCGTTGCCGAGCGGTTCCGCGCCGCATTCGCGCGGGCGCGTCGGCGGCGGGCCGTTCTCGTTTAGCAGGTTCCGCCGGCAGCGGCGCGCGCCGCCAGCCCGCCGAACTTCACCTGGCTGGCGGATGGTTCACCAGGCGCAGAAGCCTGGTGAACCATCCGCCAGGGTGGTGAACGTGATCAACGGACGAGGGGTGTGGGTCACGCGGACGTAGGCAGCACGTCGCCGCGGTCCCCGGGGCTGACGTCGCCCGTCTCCCCCGCCATGGCCGCCCGCCGCCCGTAGGTCCAGACGTATGTCAGGAAGGCGACGAGGGCCAGAACGCCGATCCCGACCCGCGCCCATGTCGGCAGTCCGGACGGCGTCACGAACGCCTCGATCACTCCCGAGACGAGCAGCACGCCGGTCAGGCCGATGGCCACGCCGACGGCAGCCCGCCCCTGCTCGGCCAGCGCCTCGCCCCGCGACCGCGGGCCGGGATCGATCACCGTCCAGCCCAGCTGGAGCCCGGTCCCGGCCGCCACGAAGACCGCCGTGAGCTCGAGCAGGCCGTGCGGTGTGATCAGTCCGAAGAAGATGTCCAGCCGGCCGTGGGCGGCCATCAGCCCGGCCGACACGGCCACGTTCACGGCGTTGGTCAGCAGTATGAAGATCACGGGCAGGCCGAGGAAGACGCCGAGGACGAGAGAACCCGCCGCGACCCACGCGTTGTTGGTCCACACCTGGGCGGCGAAGGAGCCGGCCGGGTTCGCCGAGTAGTAGTCCTCGAAGTCCTGCTCGACGAGCTGACGGATCTCGTCGGGTGCACCGATGCTCGCCTGCACCGCGGGAGTCACGGCGACCCACCACCCCAGCAGCGTCGAGACCGCCACGAACGCCAGCGCCGTGGGCACCCACCATCGCCGGGTGCGGTAGACCGCCGCCGGGAACCCGCGCGTGACGAAGCGGACGACCTCCCCCCAGCCCGGATCCGGAGAACCGGCGATCGCGGTCCGCGCCCGCGCCACGAGACCCGACAATCGCGCCAATACCGCGGCATCCGGCGCGGACGACCGCACGGTCGACAGATGCGTGGACGCCTGCCGGTACAGAGCCACCAGTTCGTCAGCCTCAGCCCCGGACAGCCGGCCGCGGCGGCGCGACAGCGCGTCGAGCCGCTCCCAGTCGGCCCGGTGCGCCGCAACGAAGGCGTCCAGATCCACGGCTGGCAGACTAAGCCAGCGTGAGCGACCTGGTGACCGGGGAGGCCGTGCCGCTCGAGCTGCGCCTGGCCAAGCTCCCGTCGCGGGCGCTCGCCATCATCATCGACCTGACACTGGTGTTCGCCGCCGCGTTCCTGATGGGTATTGCCATCTCGGCGGTCGTCTCGACGGTCGACGCCGCACTCGGCGCGGCGCTCACCCTGGTCGGGTTCGTGGCGCTGTTCGTGGGCGTACCTACCCTGGTCGAGACGCTCACCCGCGGACGATCCCTCGGAAAGCTCGCCCTCGGGCTGCGCGTCGTCCGCGACGACGGCGGGCCTGTGCGGTTCCGGCACGCGCTGACCCGAGCACTCGCCGGGGTCTTCGTCGACTTCCTGCTCACCTTCGGCGCGGGGGCCGTGATCTGCTCGCTGCTCAACGAGCGCGGCAAGCGAGTGGGCGACATCCTGGCCGGGACGGTCGTGGTCCGCGAGCGCGTGCCGTTCACCGCCGGGCCGCTTCCGGCGATCCCACCGCCGTTGGCAGACTGGGCGACGAGTCTCGAGCTGTCACGCCTGCCTCCCGACGTCGCCCTCGCGGCCCGCGGCTTTCTCACCCGCTACCACGATCTCTCGCCGGGGGTGCGCGACCGGATGGGTGCCGAGCTCGCCACCGCGATCGCGAAGACCGTCACACCCCTGGCACCTCCGGGCACGCCGGCGTGGGCCTACCTGACCGCCGTCCTGGGCGAGCGCAACCGGCGCGAGTCGCAGCGGTTCGCCGATGCGGCCCGCGCCGGCAGGGAACCGGTGCCGTCACGCCCCCCGGTCGGCACGGCGTCACCGCCGGCCGGGCAGCCGCAGGCCCAGAACCCACGACCGGAGGGCTTCATCCCTCCCGAGTGAACGTCAGTAGCGATAGTGCTCACTCTTGAACGGTCCGCCGACCGGCACGCCGAGGTAGTCGGCCTGCTGCTGGGTCAACTCGGTGAGCCGGACGCCGAGCGCGGGCAGGTGCAGACGCGCCACCATCTCGTCCAACTCCTTGGACAAGGTGTAGACCCCCACGGGATAGTCCGCCGCCTTCGTGAACAGCTCGATCTGCGCGAGCACCTGGTTGGTGAACGAGTTCGACATGACGAACGAGGGGTGCCCGGTGGCGTTGCCCAGGTTCAGCAGCCGGCCCTCGGACAGCACGATCACACTGTGCCCGTCCGGGAAGGTCCACTCGTGGACCTGAGGCTTGATCTCGGTTCGCTCGACGCCGGGGACCTTCTCCAGACCGGCCATGTCGATCTCGTCGTCGAAGTGGCCGATGTTGCCGACGATCGCCTGGTGCTTCATCCGGCTCATCTGGTCGGCGCTGACGACGTCCCGGCACCCGGTCGCGGTGATGACGATGTCGGCCCGGTCGATCACGGCATCGAGCGTAGTGACCTCGTAGCCGTCCATCGCGGCCTGCAGCGCGCAGATCGGGTCGATCTCGGTGACGACGACCCGCGCGCCCTGGCCGCGCAGCGACTCGGCGCACCCCTTGCCGACATCGCCGTAGCCGCAGACGACCGCGACCTTCCCGCCGATGAGGACGTCGGTGGCCCGGTTGATGCCGTCGATGAGAGAGTGGCGACAGCCGTACCTGTTGTCGAACTTCGACTTGGTGACCGAGTCGTTGACGTTGATGGCCGGGAACAGCAGGGTGCGATCGCGGTGCATCTCGTACAACCGGTGCACGCCCGTCGTGGTCTCCTCCGTGACACCCTTGATCTGCTCGGCGACGGCCGTCCAGCGCCCGGAGTCCTCGGCAAGCGAGCGGGTCAGTGCGGCCAGGACGACGCGCTTCTCGGGCGAGTCGGTCGACGTCGCTTCTGGTACAGATCCGGCCTTCTCGAACTCGACCCCCCTGTGGACCAGAAGGGTGGCGTCGCCGCCGTCGTCGAGCAACATGTCCGGCCCGTCCCTGTCGGGCCAGAGCAGCGCCTGCTCGGTGCACCACCAGTACTCCTCGAGCGTCTCTCCCTTCCAGGCGAACACCGGCACGCCCTGCGGTGCATCCGGCGTTCCGTCGGCCCCGACGGCGACCGCAGCAGCGGCGTGGTCCTGGGTCGAGAAGATGTTGCAGGAGGCCCAGCGCACCTGGGCACCCAGCGCCACCAGTGTCTCGATCAGCACGGCGGTCTGAACGGTCATGTGCAGCGATCCGGTGATACGCGCACCGGCGAGCGGTTGCGCGGGTCCGTGCTCACTGCGCATGGCCATGAGACCGGGCATCTCGTGTTCGGCGAGCGAGATCTCCCTGCGGCCGAACTCGGCCAGCGACAGGTCGGCGACATTGAAGTCCAGCGACATTCTTCATTCCTCCCATGTAGGGGACGAGACGGGCGGACGGACGCACCCGCGTCGCTCAGTCAAGGTCACCACAACAGCCGATCACGACGTGGTCGAAGAGCCGTTCCTCTCTCACGGCGATCGACCACGACGTGATCGGCCAGGGCGACCACAAGACCACGTAGGGCGTTCATCCCCCGGCGCGGCCCCTCTGGGCCCGCGGCATCACCTGCGCCGGACGTGTTCGTGGCAGTCTACGACGACCGCGGCCGCTCCGCCGCACAGGGCCATCAGCCGGTCGTCGACGGCTCCGGGTCGACTCTCGACGGTTCCACGTCACGGAAGATGTCGGGCTCGAGGTAGATGTGGGTCGCTTCGGGGACTGCGGCGCGGATGCGTTCCTCGGCGTTGTCGATCGCGGCAGCGATCCCGTCGCCGGTGTCGGTGCCGGTCACGGAGATCTTCGCAGCGACGAGCATCTCCTCCGGGCCGGTGTAGAGCGTGCGCAGGTAGATGACCCGCTCGATGTCGTCGGCCGCGACGATCGCCTGCTCGATCGCCGTCACGTTCTCTTCGGACGCACCCTCGCCCACCAGCAGGCTGGACATCTCGATCGCGAGGACGATCGCGATGACCACGAGCAGGACGCCGATCCCAGCGGTGCCGGCGACGTCCCAGTACGGGTTGTCGGTCAGCAGCGTCATGCTGACGCCGATCATCGCAAGCACCAGGCCGATGAGCGCGCCGAGGTCCTCCAGCAGGATGACCGGCAGTTCCGGTGCCTTGGCCCGGCGGACGAACTGCATCCACGACGCCGTGCCGCGGATCTTGTTCGACTCGTGGATGGCGGTCCGGAACGAGAATCCCTCCATGATGATCGCAATCGTGAGCACCACCAGCGGCACCCACCACCACCGGCTCTCGAGCAGTTCGTTCGGGTGCCCCTCGCGGGTTTCCTCGTACTTGTGGAACGCCTCGTAGAGGGCGAACAGGCCGCCGACGGAGAACAGCACGATCGAAACGATGAACGCGTAGACGTAGCGGACCCTCCCGTACCCGAACGGGTGGGACGCAGTCGCCTTGCGGGTGGCACGGCGACCGCCGATTAGCAGGAGCGCCTGGTTGCCGGCGTCGGCCACCGAGTGGACCGACTCGGCGAGCATGGACGATGCACCGGTCAGCAGCCAGGCGATGAACTTGGTGATCGCGATGCCGGTGTTGGCGAGCAGGGCCGCGATGACGGCCCTCGTTCCACCACTGGCGGCCATGCCGCGCTACCTTCCGCTCAGGATCCGGGCGATGGTCATCTTGCCGCATCGGGCGCGTCGATGCCGGGGGCGACGACGAATGCCGTTCCCGGTCCGACCAGTTCCACCGCGGCGTCGGCTGCGGGGACGAACGCCGACGAGCCGCGCTCCAGGAGCGTACAAGTCCCGTCGGCCGTCAGGCTCGCGCGGCCGTCGGTCACGAGGACGATCCGCGGCACGCCATCGACGGGCTTCACCGGATCCGGTCCCAGCCTGAACCGGGTCAGCCGGAAGTCGGGCACTCCGGGAACGGCGAACTCCTCCGCTGACGAATCGGCGCTCGGGGCGGTTCGAAGGCCTGCAGCGGGCTCGTACCGCAGGATGCGCAGGAGTTCGCCCCGGTCGACGTGCTTGTCCGTGAGTCCGGCCCGCACTGTGTTGTCCGAGCTGGCCTGAGCCTCTACCGCGAGGCCCCTCAGGTAGGTGTGCGGGGTTCCGGTCGGGACTGCTGCGGCTTGCCCGGCATGGAGGCGCGTCGGTTCGAGCAGCACCGCGAGCAGCAGTCCCGAGTCGCCCGGGTGCTGCTCCCCGATCCAGGCCAAGGTCGTGAAGGGCTCGCCGGGCCGCTCCCGACACACCGCCGTCACGGCGTCGGCCAGCCGGCGACCGTCCTCCGGCGCCAGGTCGATCAGGCTGCGGACTGCTTGCCGCAGCCCGTCCGGACCCTGGAGAGCCCCGGCGACGGCCGTCAACTCTGGCACACCGAGCTCGGCGATCACACGCGCGGAATCCGCCGGCTCGCGGAAGCCGAGCAGAGCCTCGAATGGGGACAGGGCGACGACGAGTTCCGGCTTGTGGGTGCGGTCCCGGTAGGTCCGCTCGGCGGCGTCGGCAGGCACGCCTGCGGCGTCCTCGGCGGCGTAGCCGGACCACGCCTGTTCCGGGCTGGGATGCGCCTGGATCGACAGCGGCCGCTCGACCGCCAGGACCTTGAGCAGGAACGGCAGCCTGGGCCCGAACCGCTCGGCGACGCGTGGGCCGAGCATGCCGGGGGGATCGGTCCGGATCAGTTCGTCCAGCGGTATCGGGCCGGTCGCCGTCAGGGCTGTGGACGCCGCTCCCGGGTGGGCGCCCAGCCACAACTCGGCCTGCGGCCGGCCGGTCGGTGCCACTCCCAGCAGGTCGGGAATCGCGGTCGGCGACCCCCACGTATAGGCGCGCACGGGATTGTCCAGCAGGTAGGCCACGTCGCCCGAGCGTACGTGCGCCCACATGCGGTGTCGGTACCAGGATTGACATGTGACCTTCTGGTCACATATTCTCCTCGGTGTGATCGACGACGACCATGTGTTCAAGGCGCTCGCCGACCCGACCCGTCGGTTCCTGCTCGACCGGCTCTTCGAGCGTGACGGCCGCACGCTCACCGAGCTCGAGTCGGAGGTGGAGATGACGCGCTTCGGCGTGATGAAGCACCTTCGGGTTCTCGAGGACGCGGGACTCGTCGTCACACGACGGTCGGGCCGGGAGAAGCTCCACTTCCTGAACCCGGTGCCGATCCGACTGATCCACGACCGGTGGATCGACAAGTACACCGAGCACCGGGTGTCGGTGCTCGCCGATCTCAAGACCGAACTCGAGGAGAGGTCATGACCACCACGACGACCGTGACGACCCAGGTGTATCGCGTGTACATCAAGGCGACGGCCCAGGTGATCTGGGACGCCATCACCAGGCCCGAGTGGACGGAGAGGTATGGCTACGGCGGGCGGGTCGAGTTCGACCTGCGTCCCGGCGGCGCCTTCCGGTCCATCGCCAACGAGGAGATGCAGGCTGCCGGCATGCCGGAGGTAGCCGTCGACGGCGAGGTCATCGAGGTCGACCCGCCGCGCAAGCTCGTCCAGAGCTGGCGCGCGGGGTGGAACGAGGACGGCTTCACCCGGCTGACCTACGAGATCAACGAGCGTCCCGACGGTGTCAGCTCCTTGACCGTGACGCACGAGCTGGACGGTGCACCCGAGACGGCGGCCATGGTCGGCGGCGCGCACGAGGACCAGGGCGCCGGCGGCGGCTGGGCCGAGGTGCTCAGCGATCTCAAGTCGCTGCTCGAGACCGGCAAGCCGCTCGCGGGCTGAGCCGACACGGCGCGGGCCCCGCGCCTGCGGGGTCCGCCGCAGCTCCCATCGCGACTCGTACCAGTGAGAGGACAAGGCAATGACGCGTGCACTTGACATTCCTTCTGTTGCACCGGCCGGGGCGGCCGCGGCGACCCGGCGTACGGAGACCAGAGCGTTGCTGGCCTGCGGTGTCGTGGCCGGTCCGCTGTTCATCGTCGTGGGCGTTCTTCAGATGCTCACCCGCGACGGTTTCGACCCCAGCCGTCACCCGCTCAGCCTGCTGAGCCTCGGGGACCTGGGCTGGATCCAGATCGCCAACTTCGTGATCGCCGGTCTGCTGTTCATCGCGTCCGGGGTGGGCATGCGGTGGGTCATGTACCCCGGCCGGGGCGGCACTTGGGGACCGCGACTGATCGGCGTCTACGGCGCCGGACTGCTCATGGGCGGCGTCTTCGTCGCCGATGCCGCTCTCGGCTTTCCCCCGGGGACGCCTGAGGGCACCCCCGACCAGCTCAGCTGGCACGGCATCCTGCACTCCGCCGCGCCGGTGCTGGCCTCCCTATCCCTGCTCGTGGCGTGTTTCGTGTTCGCGCGCCGGTTCGCGGGCCTCGGGCAACGGGGATGGGCGGCGTACTGCGTGGCCACCGGCGTGGCGAGCCTCGTACCCGACGCGTTCCTCGGCCACGACTGGTTCTACGTAGTGCTGGGTGTCGCGGTGGCGCTGGGCCTGGTCTGGGTCTCGGCGATGGCGGCACGGCTGCTGACCGAGCTTCCCGACGCGGGCCGAGCCCCTCGGTCCGCGACGATCACCTGATGCGCAGCGCCACCATGACACCGTCGCGGATCGGCACGATGCTGCCGACGTACCGGTCGTCCTCGGCGACCAACTGGTTGTGCTCACGGATGGCGGCCGTCCACCCCGGCAGACCTTCGCGGTCGGTGTCGGTCGCCACGTGCCCGCTCCAGATGACGTTGTCGCAGATCCACAGGCCGCCGACGCGGATGCGGTCGCGGGCTGCGCGCCAGCACGCCGGGTAACCGTCCTTGTCCACGTCGCAGTAGACGACGTCGAAATCGCCCGGCTCGGCACCGAAACCGGTGAGCGCGTCGCCCACCCGGTAGCGGACGCGGTCCCAGACGCCCGCGGTGCGCAGGTAGCCCTCGGCGAGGTCGGCGTTGCGCGGGTCTCCGTCGGTGCAGACCACCTCGCCGTCCGGCCCCACGGCACGGGCGAACCAGTACGCCGAGTAGCCGTATCCGGATCCGAGCTCCATCACCCGCCGCGCGCCGATCGACCGAGCCGCCACCTCGACGTAGCGACCCGTGGCCCGACCGATGATGGGGAAGCCGTGCTCCTCGGCCCTGGCCTCCATCTCGACCAGGACGGGGTCGTCGTGCTCGGTCGCCGCCAGGTCGGACAGATAGGCCTCGACAGCATCGTCCATCCATCGGCTCACGGTCGAACCCTAGCGTCGCCGGCTCGGCGGGTGGGCCGCGCGGCGCTCAGGCGGCCGGACGGCCGAGGCCCAGCGCCAGGTAGGCCGCGGCGAACCGGCCGGTGGACAGCAGGGCCGCGAAGCGGCCGACGTCAGGGCCCTCAGCCGCCCGCACCTCGTGCACGCGGACGGCGCTGCGCTCGGCCGCGCCCACGACCCGGTCCCGTTCCAGGCGGATGCTCGGCGAATCGGCACCGTCGTCGAGGACGAGCAGCGAAGGGCGGGCCACCGGCAGCCCTTCCTCGAACGGGTCGGCGAACACGTCGGCTTCGGGCGCTCGTTCCAGCAGCGGCACCAGTTGCCCGTCGCCCCCGGCGATCGCCGGACGCCCGCAGGCCGCCCGCAACGCCTCGGCCACCCGCCGGGCCGCGCGGGCGGCGAGGACAGAACCGCCCCAGACGACGGGCACGTCGTCGGCCAGCGCGAGAGCGATCTCCTTGGCGGGGTTGGAGTCCACGGGGTTCGACGCGGCGCACCGCATCGCCACGTCGTCCAGGGCGGCTGCGACCGGCTCAGCCTCCACCTCCGGGCCGAGACCCAGCAGGTGGAGGGCCCGCAGCACCGGGACCGCCAGCGCCGTCGCGTCGCCGGTCGCCGCCGGCAGCAGCGTCGTGCTACGGCTCGCGGCCGCGACGGCCACCGGAGAGTCGGGCGAACCGGCGACGACCAACGAGCAGCCACGCCGCACGGCCTCGGCCACGAGCATGACGGCGTCCTCGTCCGCACCGTCGACCGACATCATCACGACCAGGTCGAGCGGCCCTGCCCAACCGGGCAGCCCGGGGTGCGGCCAGGCGACGAAGGGCACCGGGCACACCGGCTCGAGAACGGCCCGGAACAACCGACCGTCCGCGCCGCCCGCGATCACCGCCCGCGGCCGGTCGTCCTCACCCAGCCGCGAGAGCGCGTCGGCCGCCGCGGCGTCGGCACGACGCACCTCCGCACCCCAGCCCGCCAGCTCCCGCAGGACCGGGTCGATCGTCTCCAGGGCGGCCGGGTCGTCGAGAGCCGCGTCGAGGAACACCCGGCTCAGCCCTGGCGCGCTTCGTCGACGAGCAGAACCGGGATGTCGTCGCGGACCGGGTAGGCCAGCCGGCACCCCGTACAGACGAGCTCGTCGGCTGCGTCGTCGACCCGGAGCCGAGCGTGGCAGGCCGGGCAGGCCAGGATCTCCAGCAGCGCTGGATCGAGATTCATCGGGACTCCCGTTTCGCGTGGTCAGCCGGCCACGATTCCGAGCACCTCGTCGCGGACCGTCTCCATGGTGGCCCGGTCGGAGGCCTCGGCGTTGAGCCGGAGCAGAGGTTCGGTGTTGGATGCGCGGAGGTTGAACCACCAGTCACGATGATCGACCGTCAACCCGTCCAGGTGGTCGAGGGTGACTCCGGACCGCCCGGCGAATGCGTCCTCGACCGCCGCCATCGTCGTCGCCTGGTCGGCGACGGTCGTGTTGATCTCACCGGAGGACGCGTACCGCTCGTACGGAGCAAGCATCGACGACAGGGACGTGCCCGCGGGTTCGCCGCCCAGTGCCGCCAGCGTGTGCAGCGCGGCGAGCATGCCCGAGTCGGCGCGCCAGAAATCGCGGAAGTAGAAGTGGCCGGAGTGCTCACCGCCGAAGACGGCGCCGGTCTCGGCCATGGTCTGCTTGATGAACGAGTGCCCGACCCGCGTCCGCACAGGCTGCCCGCCGTGCTCGCGGACGATCTCGGCGACGGACCGCGAGGTGATCAGGTTGTGGACGACGAGAGCACCGGGCACGCGGTCCAGTTCACGGACGGCGATCAGCGCCGTGAGTGTCGACGGCGAGACCGGTTCGCCCCGCTCGTCGACGACGAAGCACCGGTCGGCGTCTCCGTCGAAGGCCAGACCGAGGTCGGCGCCGCGCTCGACGACGGCGGACTGCAGGTCACGCAGGTTGTCGGGGTTGATCGGGTTGGCTTCGTGGTTGGGGAACGAACCGTCGAGCTCGAAGTACATCGGCACGACGGTCAGACCGTCGACGTCGAGGACCGAGGGCACGGTGTGGCCGGCCATGCCGTTCGCCGCATCGACGACCACCGTGAGTGGCCGGGTGCCGGACAGGTCCACCAGCCCGCGGAGGAACGCGGCGTAGTCGCCGAGCACGTCACGCTGCTCGACGGCGCCGGCCTGCGCCGCGACGGGGAACGAGTCGGCCTCGGCCAGCCGGCGGATCTCGGCCAGGCCCGTGTCCTGTCCGACCGGCGCCGCTCCCGCCCGGCAGAGCTTGATGCCGTTGTACTGGGCCGGATTGTGGCTGGCGGTGAACATCGCGCCGGGCATGCCGAGGTGGCCGCTGGCGAAGTAGAGCTGGTCGGTCGACGCGAGGCCGATGTGGACGACGTCGGCTCCCCGCGCCGTGACGCCCTCGGCGAAGGCGTGGGCGAGCGGTTCCGACGACGGGCGCATGTCGTGGCCCACGACGACCGCGCCGGGACCGTTCAGCACGTCGAGCACCTCGACGGCCGCTCCACCCACCGCCCGGGCGACGCTCTCGTCGAGCTCATCGGGCACGATGCCCCGGATGTCGTACGCCTTGACGATGCCAGCGAGGTCCCGCACGGTTCGACCCTACCGACCGGTCCTAGGCGTCGGGGTTGCGCAGCACGCGCAGGTGGCCACGCCGTCCGACCTCGCCGACCCGCGCGGGCGCGGCCGCCTGCGGGCGGGCGGCCTCGCGCACGGCATCGGCCAGCGCGAGCAGGTCGTCGCTGCTCGGCCCGAGGCTCGCCGGATCGGGAGCGAGCCTGATCACCTCCCAGCCTCGCGGTGCGACGAGCCGTTCGGAGTGTTCGACACACAGGTCGTAGCAGTGCGGCTCGGCGTAGGTGGCCAATGGTCCGAGCACGGCCGTGGAGTCGGCATAGACGTAGGTGAGGGTTGCCACCGCGGGACGGCCGCAGGCCGACCGAGAACAGCGTCGACGGGCGGGGCTCACGAGCCGAACGTTAGCGCGGGTCGGGCCGGCCTCCGGTCCGGCACGCCAGCTCGGGTGACCGCCATCCATTGCGCCCAGGCGTGCCGGCCACCACGCCAGCATTTGTGAAGATCGTCGTGAAGCCTCCGGCGGGTCGACAAGCGTGCCTCAGCTGCACGGCGATCTTCACAGCCGTGCTGACACGGTCGTGGAGCAGGGGCGTGTAGCGTCGCCGACGTGAGCCGACGACCGAACCGGCCGCGGGACCCGGATGCTGTTCCCACGATGCGGCGCGACCGGCACGGCCGGGGTGCGCGCGGGCCGTTGGCACCGGCCGATTCCCCGCTGGCACGCAGTCGGGCCGAACGGTTCGACGAGCTGGTCGTCGAGACCGTCGACCGCCTGCATCGGCGCTGGCGCCTGCAGCTCGCCGCGGTCGAGTTCGCCGTCGAGGACGTTCCCCTGCTCGACGACTGGGACCGGGACTGGGTACCGCTGGCCCGGACGTTTGCCGCTGCCGGCGCGTTGCCGGCCAGGATCGTCGTCTACCGCCGGCCGGTCGAGACCCGTGCTCCTGCCCCCAGGCAACTGCGCCTCCTGGTGGGCGACGTCGTCGCCGAGCAGGTCGCCGAGCTACTGGGAATGGAGCCGGACGAGATCGACCCGTCGTACGGTTCGTCCCCTGACGACTGAGCCACGTCAGCGGGTGATCGGTCCGGCAGGAGCCAACCCGGTCGGCAGCTCACCCGCGACCTCGGGTACCTGGACGGTGACGGCGGGGGCGACGACGGGCAACAGGTCCAGCAGAGCTCCGTCGTCGTCGCTGCCGACGATCTCGCGGGTGACGACGACGGTCCCCGGGTCCGCCGGCTCCACCACGACGGTGAGCCAGTGGTCGTCGCCGAGGGCCTCGACCTCGACCGGCACGGTACTGCCGCCGGCGACGTCGATCGTCTGCTTCTCACCGGCCGTTCCGTCCGCAGCGAGGATCCAGACCTGGACGCGCGCCGGGAGGTCGCCGACGACGCCGACCAACAGCCGGGTGGCAAGCTCCGAGCCGGCCTGGCCCAGCAGCGCGGGCGCGGGCCCGGCGAGCGGTTCCGTGGCCGCTGTGTAGGCGATCTCCGGCAGTTGGTCCGACGGAGCGTCGACGACCCGCACGGCCGCCGTCACCGGGACATCGCTCTCGAGCGCCACCGACACCGGTGCATCCCCGGCGGCGTCGGTGATCGGGACCTCCATGACCGTGCCGGCGCTCACCGTGACGACGTCCTGGTCGACCGGGCTGAACGGACCCTCCGGTCCGAGCAGCCGCAGCGAGACGATGGCATCCGTGTCGCCGGGGGCCAGGATCTGCAACGTCCGCTCGCCGTGCGCGGGGACGCCGGGGACGACGACGTCGGTGGATGGTTCCGCCGCGGCCGGGACGAAGGTGACGCCCTGCGGATCCAGCTCGTCAGTCTCGCGGACCTCCAGGGCGGCGGCCACCCGGCCCTGAGACGCGCTGACCCGCACACTGACCCGCTCGGCCCCGGGGTCGAGCGCGTCGAGCAACAGGACCTGCTGGCCGAGCGCCGGCACGGCGATGTCCTCGGTCGCCGGTGCATCGACCGGGCCCGACTCGTTCCACACCGATACGTCGACCACCGCCGGAACCGACGTCGGGTTGGACAGCACCAGCCTGCCACGGCGGCCGACCGTGCCCGAACCACCGACGAACCAGTGCTCGCGGGCCGGACCGGCACACCGCCCGGTCACCAGGCCCCGGAGGTCCGGCCCCTGCGCGAGCATCGACTGCTCGGCTGCAAGACCGGGCGCCAGCGCGCCGACGGCCCGTACGGCGTAGCCGACGGCGTCGTCGGTCTCGACCGCCTCGAACGTCACGGCACCGGCGACCTCGGCCGAGAACAGCGGCTCCGGCGCCTGGTCGGCGCCGGTCAGGCCCTCGACGACGACCGGCTCCGGCTCGCCGCCGGCCGGCTCGCCGGCCGCGCCGCCCATGGGTAGCACGCCGATGTGGGACGACGCTCGGGCCTCGCCGCCCACGTACGGGCAGACCAGAGTGGACCGGACGACCGGCTCGTCCTGGCCGGGGCGTTCGCGCACGACGGACTCGGGCGGCCCGACGAATGCGGCGACACCCAGTACGACGGCGACACCCACCGGCACCCACAGCGCTGTGACGACCGGCCGGCTCACGACTCACCACCGTTCCGTTTGCGGCGCCCCCGGGTCTTGTGCCCGCTCGCACGGTGCCCGCCCGATCGCTTCGCCGCCCCACCGCGGCCCCCCGCGCGGCGCCCGGCGTAGGGGACGTCCTGCGGCTGTTCGGTGGGCAGCGAGGTCTCGGCACCGACGGGGACGAGCTGGTCGGCCGGTGCACCCACCCGGATCGGCCGGGTCGGCAGGTCCGGCGACACCAGATCGTCGGGTTCGAGGTCCGCCGCGTCGTCGACCGAGCCACGCTCGCGGCGCATGGCCGGCAGCGCCAGCACCATGGCGACGAGCACCGCCACGAGCTGCGCTGTGAGCCAGGCCGATCTCTCGGCGCTGCGGTGGGTGAGCTGCACCTCCCCGCCGTCGGGGGACAGCGCGAACGCCTGCGCCCAGCCGTCGACGGTCATCGGATCCAGCTCGCGTCCGGCGAAGGTCGCGCTCCAACCGGAATCGACGAGCTCGGCCATCACCAGCTGCCGGTCCGCGGGCCCGGGAGGGATCACCCCGCCGGCGTCCACGTCCTCGCTGGGCACCGTGACCGGACCGTCCTCGCCGCCCAGCACCCTGACCCGGGCGATGGTGCCGCTGACCTGCCACATCACGGCGCCCTCCGGCGCGCTCGCGCGGGTCAGCCCGGGCACCGTGTCCAGAACGTCGACCAGGCCGGGGTCGGCCGGCGCCGGAAGGTAGACGTACCGCGCCGCGAACGGCGCGAGCGCGGTCGCGTCCGCGCCGCCCCGGTCCGAGACCAGGTCGCCGACGACGCGGTCGAGCGCCGCATAGTCCTCCGGTGGAGGTCCCGTCTCGGCATCTCCGAGCCGCGGGCCGGACCTGCGCAGCAGCGCGTAGGTGATCCGGCCGTCGTCGGCACGGCTGAGGACGAGGGTGCGTATCCGCTCCGGACGCGCTCCCTCGTCGGCGACATAGGTCGGCAGGACGGTCGGGTCGCGGCGGTCGAGCGGGTCGTCGGCGCCGCGGACCAGCCACCAGCCCGCACCGACGACCGGCGTCGCCACCGCCAGGGCGGCGACCAGGACAGCCAGTGGCTGCCGCCAGCCGAAACTGGCGCCGGACAGTCGCTGCCGGGCCCGCTCGGCGCCCACCGCACCGGCGACCAGGAGCCCGCCCCCGACCAGCACCGCTGGGTAGCCGGGCCAGCCGGCGACCGGGGTCTCGAGGGTCGGGCCGGTCACGGGCAGCCGGGACACGACGAGTCCGGCCACGAGCGCGGTACCGGCGAGCGCCCACGCGGCCAGGACGACGACACGTCGGTCCTTGCGGAACAGGGCAGCCCAACCGGCGAGAACGACGCCCAAGCCCAGGAGCACGGGCGCCGCACCCGGACCACCGGGGTGCTGGAGCAGGATCGCCCACGGCGCCAGGGTCGAGTCGGACAGGTCGGGTCCGGGCATGCCGGCCTCGGTGACGAGCAGAACCGGTTCGCGGACGACCTGCGCCGTCCACGGGATCAGTACGACGGGGGTGACCGCCAGTGCAGAGACGATGCGGAGGGCCGAACCCCGGTCACCGTAGACCGTCGCGAGGCCGATCACCCCCACGACGACCGCGATGATCCAGGCGAGCGGCACGAACGCGGCGACCACCGCGAGCAGGAGTCCGGCGCTCCACGCCGCCCGGAACGGGCCGTGGTGACCGGGTGGGCCCAGCGTCCGTAGCGCCGCGAGGACGACCATCGGCGTCAGCACGGTGGCCACCGCCGTGCCGAGGCGTCCGGCGGCGATCGCTCCCGTCGTGGCGGGGAGCAGGGCGTACGTGGCGGCGACCCACACCCGCAGCCAGCGCGACTCCACCACCCGGCGAACGAGCAGGTACGACGTGAGTCCAGCGAGCGGCACCGAGCCGACGAGCAGGATGTCGACGGCGAGAGACGGGCTGCGGACCACGGTGCCGAGCACGCCCACGACGGCGAGATAGGGCGGAGCAGGCGTGGGGCTGCCCAGGCCGACGCCGTGCCAGGACTCCGTGTAGGTGGCCCACAGGTCGGCTGCGGCGCCGGGAGCAGGCAGCAGTGCGCCGCCGGTCAGCCGCCCGCCGCCGATGAGCCCCCTGGCAGCGGCGAGCGTGAGCAGAACCAGACCACCGAGGAGCAGTACGGGCGGACGCACCAGTGCCTTGATCACGATCGACTCGGTCTCGATCGGAACGTCGTCGTCATCGTCGGAGCCGGTGGCGGCCCGGCTTCGGCCGGGCAAGTCGTACCCGCTTCCCGTGCCGCTGACGAGCGCGAGGACCGTCTCGCCGGCGTGCCGCAGCTGTTGTCCCGCCGGTGGGAAGAGCTTGCGCAGGTCGTCCTGCCCGACCGACCTGGTGCGCGCCCGACGCCGGCGGGCCGTGAGCAACCGGTCGGGACGGCCGACGACGGCCAGGACCGCGAGCAACTCCTCGGCGGCCAGGGCGGGCTGCTTTCCGAGCAGGAACCCCAGCGCCCGGCCTATCCCGCCCAGGATGACGCGGACGAACACGAACGGCACCCGACCGGCCGGAGCGTTCGCGAGCAGGACGTAGAGCGCGTTGCGGCGGTCGACCAGGTGGGCGCGGTCTCTGGTCGCCCCGAGCCGGCGGCGGCCGTGCGCCGCTGCCTCGGCGTGCTGGACGATCGCGTCCGGGTGCACCACGACCGGGTGGCCGGCCAGGTTGGCCCGCCAGCCGAAGTCGATGTCGTCACGGAAGATGGGCAGCTTGGGGTCGAAGCCGCCGAGGTCGTCCCACACGTCGCGGCGCACCAGCATGCCGGCACTTCCGACCGCCAGGACCTCCCGTGACGAGTCGTGCTGGCCCTGGTCGTATTCGCGCCTCTCCAGGCCCGTGTGCCGGCGCCCACCGCCGGTCATCGAGACTCCGACCTCGAGCAACTGTCGCTCGTCCCGCCAGCCCCGGACCTTCGGGCCCACGACGGCGGCCTCCGGGTTCCGCACGGTGTACTCGAGCAACCGCCGCAGCGCGTCCGGCGCCGGGGCGCAGTCGTCGTGCAGCAGCCATACCCACTCGATCTGGCCCGGCCAGGTCGAGTCGGTCGGAGAGTGGTTGTCGGCCGTGTCCAGGCCGGCCTGGATGGCCGCACCGAAGCCGGTCGACGCGGGCATCGAGACCACCGCATGGCCGCCAAGGGCATCGGCGAGCAGTTGCCCACTGCCGTCGCGGCTGCCCGTGTCGACTGCGAGGAGGCGGTCGGGAGCGCGGTCGCTGGCCGCGATCGCCGCTAGCGTGCCGGGAAGCCAGCGCTCCCCGTCGTGGGCGACCAGCACCGCCGTGACGTGCTGGGCTGCAAGGGCGGCCGGGTCGACCGGCGGGATTTCGTACGCCCCCGCGAACGCGTCGAGAGCAGACTCGCCCCCGAAGCCGGAGTCGTCGTCGACGCTCGGCGCACCGTCGCGGTGATCTCGTGTGACGATCGGATCGGTCGGCATGCCTCGTCGCGGTCGGGGGTCGTAGGTATGACAGCCCGGCGCACGAAGGCTCGCCGGGCGGCCCTACCTTACGCGCCGGACACGGCGCGCCACCCAGGGGAGTGCCCGGTGCCTTCGGCCCGCTACCGCCGCCCTGGCGTCAACCGGCTCAACCGGCACGCTTCTTGAGCTTGCGGCGTTCGCGCTCGGACAGACCACCCCAGATACCGAAGCGTTCGTCGTGCATGAGCGCGTACTCGAGGCATTCCGACCGAACCTCACACCCCAGGCAGACCTTCTTCGCCTCCCGGGTGGACCCACCCTTCTCCGGAAAGAACGCTTCCGGATCGGTCTGGGCGCACAGCGCACGCTCCTGCCAGCTCATCTCCTCGGCGTCGCCGGTGAGCAGGTCCTCCCACTCGCCCATGGCTCGCCTCCCTCGACCCTCGCCCCCGTGGTGCCCCGCCAGGGCGGCGACGCACCGCACGACACGGATGAAATTACATGCCTGCAATACGTGTACGTCAAGCCGAACCGTGCTATGAGAGCAAAATCCGCGCGCCGAGCCCATGATCATGTCGACTTTGCAGTCTTCAAAGGCGGCAAAGTCGACATGATCACCACCGCGTGGATTCAGCTGGCCGCCCACGTGGACCGCTCGGGTAGGCCGTCCCGCAGCGGACATCCAGGGCCACAACGGCGAGGAGTCCCCGTCCAGCCGCGGTCGGACAGAACGATCGCGACCTCGGCTGCGACATCGCAGGGCGAGCCGAACGTCTCCGCGAAGCCGTACCGCAACGACCAGATCCGCCCGACGACACCACGGTTGTCGCGCCGTCGATCGCGGAACCTGCCCTCGCCCTGGTGGCCGAGCCGCCCGTCGAGTTCGACGCGCGTGCGGTAGAGCAGGTAGTCGACGTCGATCCAGATCACACGCCGGCCGGCCCACCGGAGCTGGCGTTCACCCCGTGGCAGTCCGTGGGCACGCTCGACCCTGCGAAGGAATGCCAGTTCCAGCGGCGACTGTGCGCCCTCCGCGACATCGAGCAGGCTCGCCTCGAGCATCGGCCGCCAGCTGATCTTCTTGCGACTCATCAGCGATGCCGCCAGATGTTCGGGGGTCGTCAGGCGCTTCTCGCACGCGGCGGTCAACCAGCCCTCGACCTCCCTGGCGGTCTTGCTGACATCGACAAGGTCGAGAACCGTGTCCTCGATGCGGGTTCGAGGCGGGCTCTTGCTGGGATGTCGGGACTGCGGCAGCCGGTGGGCGTAGTGGACGACCATGCCGTCGCGACGGCCGAGGACGCGACGGGTGACCGGCACCGTGACGTGCACCCGGTGGTCGCGTTCGGCGCACAGACCGTCGAGCTCCGCGGCCGTCTGATGGCTGGCGGCGGCTCCCGGACCGGCTCGCAGCAGCGCCGCCCACACCTGCGTGGGCCGCGGCAGCGGCCCTGTGAACACCACGTACACGCCTCGGTGCGGACGCTGCCAACGCCTCGCTACGACCTGGTCCTCGGCGTACTGACGCGCGATTCCTCGATCGACGAGTTGACGAGCGGTCACTGCGCCACATTGCCGATCGACCATCTCGGCGACTGCCGCGGGCACCGCACCGTGCCGCTGATCCATCTCCCGATGCTGCGCGTACCGGGTACGTTCGGCCAGCGCTGTCGCCGGGGCTGTGGACCGCCCTGACCGGCGTTCACAGCCCAAGCACCGGTGATCATGTCGACTTTGCTGCCGTCGAGGGCCGCAAAGTCGACATGATCACCCGAGGTGCGGCGGTGTAGCGTCGCGGCGTGCTGAGAATTGCCGCGCTCGCGGGCGGCATCGGGGGGGCCCGTTTCCTCCGAGGCCTTCTCCGCGCGGCGCCGGAGGCCGACGTGACCGTCATCGGCAACACGGCCGACGACATCACCCTGCACGGCCTGCACGTGAGCCCCGACCTCGACACCGTCATGTACACCCTCGGCGGCGGCATCCACGAGGAGCAGGGCTGGGGCCGTGCCGACGAGACATTCGTGGTCAAGCACGAACTCGCCGCGTACGGAGCCGAGCCGCAGTGGTTCGGGCTCGGCGACCGTGACCTGGCGACGCACGTGATCCGTACCCAGATGCTGGACGCCGGTTATCCCCTGTCCGCAGTCACCGAGGCCCTGTGCGACCGCTGGCAGCCGGGCGTCCGGCTGCTGCCGATGACCGACGACCGCGTCGAGACCCACGTCGTGGTGGCCGAGCCGCCGGACAGCAGCGATCCAGCCGAACAGCGGGCCATCCACTTTCAGGAGTGGTGGGTGCGGCTGCGGGCTGGCGTCCCCGCGCGGCGCTTCGTCTTCGTCGGTGTCGAGACGGCCACGCCGGCACCCGGTGTGCTCGACGCGATCGAGGCGGCAGACCTCGTGCTGCTGCCACCGTCCAATCCGGTCGTGAGCATCGGCCCGATCCTGGCGGTGCCGGGCCTGCGGGACGCAGTGAAGGCGGCACCGGCGCCGGTCATCGGACTCTCCCCGATCGTCGCCGGCGCACCCGTGCGCGGCATGGCCGACGCATGCCTGACCGCGATCGGCGTCGAGACCTCCGCCGCGGCCGTCGCCGGGCTGTTCACCGATCTGCTCGACGGCTGGCTGGTCGACGAGACCGACGCCGATGCCGTGGCCGTCGTCGAGGCGACCGGCGTTCGTTGTCGCGCCGTCCCGCTGCTCATGCGCGATATCGAGGCGGCGGCCGACATGGCACGTGCCGCGTTCGACCTCGCCGGGATCAGCTCGTGAGCCGGTTCGAGGTCTACGGCGTCACCGGTCTGGCCGACGTGCGTGCGGGCGACGACCTGGCGGACCTGCTCACCGCGACCGCCGTCGACATGCGCGACGGCGACATCGTCGTCGTCACCAGCAAGGTCGTAAGCAAGGCCGAGGGACGCGTTCTCGACGGGGTCGACCGGGAGCAGGCGATCGACGCCGAGACCGTCCGGGTCGTGTCCGAGTGGACGACACCGCGGGGCCGCACCCGGATCGCCGAGACCCGGCACGGCTTCGTGCTCGCTGCGGCCGGCGTGGACGTTTCCAACGTCGAGAAGGGACGGGTCGCACTACTCCCGCTCGACCCCGACGAGTCGGCCAGGCGGATCCGCCGACGGATCCGGGAACGGGCGCAGGTCGACGTGGGCGTCGTGCTCACCGACACCGTCGGACGACCCTGGCGCGACGGCGTGACGGACGTCGCCGTCGGCGCTGCCGGCGTGGTCGTCCTGGACGACCTGCGAGGACGGCGCGATGGCTTCGGCAACGAGCTCGAGGTCACGGTCGTCGCCGTCGTCGACGAACTGGCGGCGGCGACCGAGCTCGTGCGGACCAAGCTGGCCGGAATCCCGGTGGCCGTCGTCCGCGGGCTGTCCCACGTGGTGCGCCCTGACGACGGTCCCGGTGTCGCCGCCCTGATCCGCCCCGCGCGAGAGGACCGGTTCAGGCTCGGGACGCCGGAGGCCATTCGCGCGGCGGTGTTCGCCCGGCGGACGGTGCGCACGTTCACCTCCGAGCCGGTCCAGGCGGCGGCAGTTCGCCGTGCGGTCGCGGCCGCCGTCACCGCGCCGGCACCCCACCACACGACACCGTGGCGGTTCGTCCTGGTCGAGACCGAGGCCACCAGGATCCGGTTGCTGGACGCCATGCTCGACACCTGGGTCACCGACCTTCGCGCCGACGGCTTCAACGAGGGCGCCATCGCCCGCCGCACCGCACGGGGCGAGGTCCTCCGCCGAGCGCCGTACCTCGTCGTTCCCTGCCTCGTCGCCGACGGAGCGCACGCCTATCCGGACCAGCGGCGTGCCGCATCCGAGCAGGCGATGTTCCAGCTCGCCATGGGAGCGGGGATCGAGAACTTCCTCGTCGCCCTGGCCGCCGAGGGCCTGGGGTCCGCATGGGTGTCCTCGACGCTGTTCTGCCCCGACGTCGTTCGCGCCGTCCTGGACCTGCCGTCCGACTGGCAGCCGATGGGGACGGTGGCAGTGGGCCACGCCGCCGCGCCCCCCGGCGAGCGCCCAGCCCGAAGTCCTGATTCCTTCATCGCCGTCCGGTGACCAGGTCCCGGGCGGGTGTCCGGAGCCGGGCAGCTCAGAACGCGCGGTAGTCGCGGATGGGCATGCGGGGGCCACGGCGGGGCGGCATCGGCGCGGCACGCGCCAGCAGCAGGCAGGCGCGGTGCCGGTGTCCGGCGTAAGGCTCCAGCAGCTCGAGCATGCGGGCGTCGTCGGCCCGCTCCTCCCCCGCGAGCGCGTAGGCCACGAGGCGCGGCAGGTTGTAGTCGCCGAGGGACACCGCGTCAGGGTCACCGAGCGCCCGCTGCCGGATCTCGGCTGCCGTCCACGCACCGATGCCGGGCACGGCGCGGAGCCGACGATCGGCCTCGTCGGCGCCGAGGTCGACGACCGCCTCCAGTCGTGACGCCAGCCGCGCGGCC
>DASRTE010000145.1:0-2833 GCA_035656095.1 Jiangellaceae bacterium | reverse complement strand
ATCAGCGTGGACGGCCTCATCCTCACCGCGTCGCGCGCCATGCTCACCCGCCAGCGCTCTGGCCGCTCCGCCGGGTGGCTGGCCTGGACCGCCATGCTCGCCGGGCTGACGGCCTCGCTGGCCGCCAACGTCGCTGGCGCTAAGCCGACCCTCGTCGGCCGGCTCGTCGCCGCGTGGCCGCCCGTCGCGCTCCTGCTCGCCTACGAGCTGCTGATGCAACAGGTCCGCGCCACATCCCGCACCGCTGCCACCCGGCGCATGGCGCCGCCCACCCGACCACGACGCGCGGTCGCGGCAGCGTCGGCAGCCGACAGCACACAGACCGTCAGAAGCACCGACAGCAAGGAGGAACACCATGGGCATCATCTTCGATGACCTCGAAGACCACGAGGGCTACGGGGCCCGCCGCCGGCCCGACCGGACCTTCACGTCGACGTGGACCCGAGAAACCGAAGCCCTCGGGGCGTTTGTGGCCGCGTGCTCGTGCGGCTGGACCGGCCGGCACGATCACCCACCGACCGAGCATGGACGGACAACGGCCGACGACGAATGGGAGCTCCACTACGCCCAGCCACTCCTGGCCGCAGCTGTGCAGACTCGTGTCAGGGAGCTCGCCGACAACCTCCGCGAGGAGGTCGCAGAACTCGCCGACCACCGTCCGCCGGCGCCCCGCGCCGTCGCCCACCGGCTGGCCCGGTGGTCCGAGCACGTCCTGCGCCTAACCGAGTCCGCCGAGATACGCCACCGACTCGCCTGCCCGACCGAGAATGACCAATGCCGGGACTGTCGCTGTAGCAGCACAAGCATGATGGAGGAACTCAACCGAAACGCCCAGGACGATGATCGTGACCGCACGGCCCCATCGGAGAAGCCCAGCCAACGTCTGACGGCCTCGGTCGAGGAGGCCGCTGAACTGCTGGGCATCTCACGCGGGCACGGCTACACCCTCGTCAGCCGTGGCGAGATCCCCAGCCTCCGCCTCAGCCGCCGCGTCGTCTTCCCGCTGGTCGCCCTGCACTGTCTGCTGAAAAAGCGCATCGGTGACAACCCTGACTCCAGCCACAACCGGACCGAGAAGGCCGGGGCAGTGCCCACCGCCGCGATCCGGCTCCAGCGCGACGCCCTCCTCGCCTACGGCCGCTGGCCCGAGGACGATCCCAATGAGCACGCCGTACTCACCGCCTCCCGTCTGCTCGACGACGTTGCCGAGCTTGTGCGGCACACAATGTGGCAGGCAATCCGCGCCGCCCCAGGCGAGTCCCCGGCCACCAGCCCGTCCCCGAGCAATGACCTCGTCCATGCAGGTGAGCAAGTCGCCCGCTGGGCCGCCCGGCATGACACCGAACGAAGCGCACGCGGCATCGGGCTCTGATGTCCAACCGGCGAAGGCCCTTGCCAGCAGACCCCTTTGTCCTGATGACGAGGGAGACGGCATGGCCGAGGAGGCAGCGTGATGCCCGATGAGCTGCAGCCCGCGACAACGACATCCCTTGGTCGCCTTCCATTGATGCTCACGGTGCCCGAGGCGGCGCAGGTGCTCCGGATCAGCCGGTCGGCGGCGTACAAGCTGGCTCAGGAGTGGGAGGCCACTAACGGCCACAGCGGCCTGCCGGTGGTACGCCTCGGCTCCCGCATGCTTGTGCGCCGCGCCGACCTCGCCGCGATCGTCGGCGTCGACCCAGCCGCGTGAGCTTCAGTCGCTGGTCCCGCTGGCCCGCCGCCGCTTCAGCCGAGCAAGCCGGGCCTCGATCGACGAGGCGACACCCGCCTGCCCGTCGGCGATCTCCTGGGCGTACACCCGCAGCAGGGTGTCGGGCGAGTGACCGAGCCTCGCGGCGATCGTCACCGGGTCGTGCCCGTCGCGCAGTGCGACGCTGCCCGCCCAATGCCGCAGGTCGTGGAAGACGAACCCGGCATCTCTCCCCACCGCCACGCCGACTCTCTCTGCTGACCGGCAAAACACATCGTACAGCCAGCGTGGACTCGGGGGGTCAGATGCACCGGGGCGGGCCAACATCCACCTGCCGACCTCGCCGTCGACAAGTGCCGATACCTCCGTTCGCCACACCCGGATCGCCTCGACTGTCGTCGCGTCGAGGACGACGGTACGGGCAGTGCCTGTCTTGGTCTGGTCACGCACCAGCGCGCCGCCGACGCTGTGGCGCTGCCGTCCAATGCGCAGGCGATCTCCCTCGAGGTCGTCCCACGCGAGCGCCACCAGCTCTGCCTCGCGGGCGCCCGTCGCGGCAGCAAGGCGGAGAGCGAGACCGGCCCGCGTGCTCTCGGCCTCGGCCGCATCGAGAATGGAGAGAACGGAAGCCGAGTCGACCGTTGCCGCCCGCCGCTTGACACGTACGTTCGGATTGGCCTCGGCGACGGCGTTGGTCCTCACCAACCGGCGCGAGACAGCCCAAGTCAGCCCAGCGCGCAACGTGCCCACGCGCCCTCGGATCGCACCCTCTCCTACACCGGCGCGGCGGAGCCGAGCGACCCAGGCATCGACCCGCATGGGGTCAAGGTCGGCCAAGCGAAGATCGCCGAGGTCGGAAGCGATGGCTGCCGACCGGTGCTTGTGCTCGCGGACCGTGGTGGCCTGCCACTGTGCCGCCTTCGCCTCCTGCCAGAGCTCCAGAAGACGGGCGATGGTGAGACCGACGCTCGCTGCCGACGCGCCTTGCACCTCGCGCTCCCAGTCGGCGATGCGTCGGGTGACCTCGCGTTTGGTGCCCTTGAAGGTCTTGGTGACCTGCCGACCGCGGCCTTCCCCGTCCTTGGGCTTGACGAAGACGCGCGCCTCCCAGACACCTGGCTTGCGCTGCAGGACCGACGCCAC
>DASRTE010000144.1:0-13157 GCA_035656095.1 Jiangellaceae bacterium | reverse complement strand
CACCGGCAGCAGCTCGACGTGCGTGAATCCCGTGTCGAGGACGTAGGCCGTCAGCTCCTCTGCCAGGTCGCGGTACGAGCGCCCCCGCCGCCATGACCCGAGGTGGACCTCGTAGACCGACATCGGCCGGTCGTGGGCCGTGGTGGTGCGTGCCCGGGCCGCCATCCACTCGGCGTCGCCCCATGCGTACCCGGAGGTGAAGACGACCGACGCTGTTGCGGGAGGCATCTCGGCCTGGAAGGCCAGGGGGTCGGCCCGCAGCGACCACGAACCGTCGGCGCCGTGGATCTCGAACTTGTAGTGCGTGCCGTCGCCGACATCGGGGACGAACAGCTCCCAGACGCCGCTGGGGCCCAGGTTCTTCATCTCGTGGTCATGGCCGTTCCAGCCGTTGAAATCGGCGACGACGCGAACGTCGCGGGCGTTCGGCGCCCATACGGCGAAGACCGTGCCGGTCGCCCCGCCGACGCTCCGCACGTGGGCGCCGAGGACGTCCCAGAGCCGCTCGTGGCGGCCCTCACCGATCAGATGGAGATCCACCTCGCCGAGAAAGGACGGCACCGCTGTCATTCCGCAGACCCTAACGTTCCCCACACATGCAACAGCCACGGCCCGCAGGCCGTGGCTGTGGCACCCCCCCTCCGGTCGCGACAGACCCGCAAGGGATCTTCTCGCGCACGACAGGTGTCATCTGGAACAACGTCGGCCGGCCTCGTCGCGTTACACCCGGGGACCCGCCGGGTCCGAGTTTCCGTTTTCTGGGCACGGGACGAGTCGTACCGCTATCCTCGGCCGGGCGAGCCAATCGGCCGCACGAGCTGACCGTGGACCGGACCATGCTGGAGGAAAGCTTCCCCGACACCCTGGCACGTGCTCGTTCTGGTGACGAGCACGCGTTCGCGATGATCTATCGCGACGTCCAGCCGGGGCTGCTTCGCTACTCCCGGGCCAACGCGCCAGGGCATGGCGAGGACATCACGGCCGACGTGTGGCTCGAGGTCACCCGGGCGCTGCGACGCTTCGACGGGGACGAGCAGGGATTTCGCGCCTGGGTCTTCACGATCGCCCGGCGCAAGATCATCGACCATGTTCGGCGTGACGCTCGCAGGCCGACGATCCTGCTGGAGGACCCCGAGGAGCTCCGCCTGCAGGAAGCCAGGGACGTGGCCGACGACTACGAGGTCGAGGAGGCAACGAGACAGGCATTGACTCTGGTGAGGACGCTCCCTCCTGACCAGGCTGAGGTGATCTTGCTGCGGGTGGTGGCGGGTCTGGACAACACCGAGGTCGCCGGGTTGCTCGGGAAGACGCCGGGTGCGGTACGCGTTCTGTCGCACCGCGGTCTCCGGCGGCTGGCCACGATCTTGACCGAACCGATGGTGGCGGGGGGTGTGGATCGATGAGCTCCGACGACGGCCGCTGGGACGACGGGCCCGAGAACGTGCTGCGCTTCCCCGGCCCCGACGCGGTCCTCCCGGAAAGGCTGCTTGCCGGGATTCTGTGCGGGCGACCGGTCCGTGCGGGTGCGGCGCCGGAGGCACTGGCGCTTGCGGAGTTGGTGAGCGCATTGCGACCGTCGCCTCGGCACGACGAGCTGCGGGGAGAGGCAGCCGCAGTCGCCGCGTTCCGGCGGGAGATGTCCGCCCAGGGCTGGGAGGAGCCGGTACGCCCCCCGTTGCGTCCATCCGTCAGCGCCAAGATCGCCGCATTGGCGCTTGCCAGCGTTGTCGGCATGGGCGGGGTCGCCGCCGCCGCCGCTGACGGTTCACTGCCGGCTCCGCTGCAGGCCATTGCGCACGCGCTGTTCGGCGCACCGCCCGCTCAGTCCGACGGCCATGACGGGAATGACGACCTGGGCGGCAACGCACCCTTCCCGATGCCCACCGACACGTCGACGCGGTCGCCCAGCCCTGGAGAACCGTCCGCCACCTCGCCGACACCGGTGCCCACAGACGTGCCGACGCCCGAGCCGTGCACGCCGGAGTTGGCTCTGGCAGAGCCTTGCGAGGTCGTGGCCGACGCCGGCCCGGAGCCTGGTGACGTCCTCGAGCCCGGCCCGACGCCTACGAGTACCCCCGATCTGGACGCGACCGACTCGGACGGCTCCGACACTGCTTCGCCGACGCCGACACCCTCGCCGTATGCATCGCCCGAGCCATCCAGCGGGCCGTACTTCACCGGCCACCCGACCGGTCGGCCGTCCTGGCTGCCGGCTCCCGCCGAGCCGGCCGGGCGGCCGACATCATCCGGCCGGTCTGTACCTCGGTGAGTCAGAGGCCGGTGCCTGTGGCGAGACTCTCGGCGCCCGCAAGAGGGATGGCCAGCCAGCCCGGGCGATGGCGTGCCTCGTAGACGGCCTCGTAGACGACCTTGTCGGTCTCGTAGGCACGCAGCAGGACGTCGTCGTCCCGCGGGTCGTGTCCGGTCGCCTTCGCGTAGCCCTCGCAGAAGGCCGCGCGGTTGCGATCGGCCCATTCGGCCGCCCGGTAGGCGATCTGGTCGCTGCCCGGATGGTCGACGACCAGCAGGTGGCGGGCCGCGTAGTCGAACGAGCGGAGCATCGCGGCCACGTCGCGGATCGGGGAGTCGAGCGCAACCCTCTCGATCAGGGGTTTGGCCGGCTCGCCCTCGAAGTCGACCAGCTTCCAGCCCACGACCGTCCGCACGACCTGGCCGAGGTGGTAGTCGCCATGGATGCGCTGGGCCGGTACCGGCCGGCCAAGACCGGCCAGGCGGTCGAACGACTCGGCCAGGCTCGGGGCATAGGGCGTGAGCTCGGGAACCGTGACCACCGCGGCCTCGAGACGCGCGCGCATGCGTCCGGCGAGGGCGCGCAGGTCGACGGGGCCGAACACACGGGTGGGCAGGACCTCCGCCATGGCGGAGTGAACTTCGGCCGTGGCCAGCCCGAGCCGTTGCGACTCCCCGGCGAAGTCGCCACCGACCTCGTCGGCATGCAGGTCGGCCTCGGCGTAGAGGTCCCGGACGCTGGTCGTCGCGAGCGCCCAGCCGTCGGTCGCGGTGACCAGGAACGCCTGGAGCATGGCCAGCCCGGCCTCCTGCCGCTCACCGGACGGAGAGACCCATCGGCCCTCCAGCCAGCCCAGCAGGGGCGCGACGTACTCGCTTCCCCCCCGGGTCAGGGCATCGTGGACCTCGATGTCGGGGTTGACGCCCGGCACCACCCGTCGGAACACCTTGAGCAGTGCCGCGTCGCCGTACGCCAACGAGGTGTTGCTCTGCTCGGCGGTCAACACCAGCGATGGTTCCCCGAGCGGCAGCTCGGCTCCCGGCTCGGTGTGGAAGGACAGGCCGTCGACCCGGTCCTGCGCGTCGAAGCGGTGCAGGAGTTCTGCGGTGGCGTCCTTGTCGTGCAACGCGTCGTAGGCGTAGCGGCCCTCCGCCTCCCCGACGAGAACGTGATCGAGGCGGCCGTCGGGAACGTCGCGAAAGCTCACCGGTACCTGGTAGATCTCCCGGCGATCGCCCTGGACCACCTCGACCAGCAGGTGCCAGACCTCCGGGTCGGCCTCGCGCAGGCTCGTTGCGGCTACGGTCCGAACGGCGCCGATCGGCTCGTTCTTGCCCGCGAACCAGCGTTGGTGGGGCAGCCACGCCGCTAACAGCGAGACGGCGCGTTCGACGTTCACGCCACCGCCTCCCGTTGTGCGCGGACCAGCCGGAACCAGTAGAACCCGTGCGGTGCCAGCGTGAGCAGGTACGGCAGCTCGCCGATCAGCGGGAAATGTACGCCGCCCACCAGCTCGACCGGCTCCGACCCCTCGTGCCGGCGAAGGTCGAGCTCGACCGGCTGTGGGAACCGGGAGAGATTGTTGACACACAGCACTACGTCGTCGCCGAAGGCCCGGACGTACGAGAGCACGCTGGGGTTCGAGCCGCCGAGGTCGGTGAAGTCGCCGAGCCCGAAGGCGGGGTTCTGCTTGCGTACCTCGATCATGCGTCGGGTCCAGTGCAGCAGCGAGGACGTGTTGGTGCTCTGGGCCTCCACGTTGGTGACCTGGTAGCCGTAGACCGCGTCCATGACGACGGGCAGCGTGAGCCGGCCCGGATCGGCGGTCGAGAACCCCGCATTTCGGTCCGGCGTCCACTGCATCGGCGTCCGGACGCCGTCGCGGTCGCCGAGCCAGATGTTGTCGCCCATGCCGACCTCGTCCCCGTAGTAGAGCACCGGTGAACCCGGCAGCGACAGCAACAGGGCGGTGAACAGCTCGGTCTGGTTGGTGTCGTTCTCGAGTAGCGGGGCCAGCCGGCGGCGGATGCCGATGTTGGCCTTCATCCGCGGGTCCTTGGCGTACTCGGTCCACATGTAGTCGCGTTCGTCGTCGGTGACCATCTCGAGGGTGAGCTCGTCGTGGTTGCGCAGGAAGATGCCCCACTGGCAGCTCGACGGGAGGACCGGGGTCTGCGCCATGATCTCCGAGATCGGGTACCGCGACTCGCGGCGGACGGCCATGAAGATCCGCGGCATGACCGGGAAGTGGAAGGCCATGTGGCATTCGTCGCCACCGGCGGCGAAATCGCCGAAGTACTCGACGACGTCGGCCGGCCACTGGTTGGCCTCGCACAGCAGCACGGTGTCGGGGTACTCGTCCTCGATCATCTTGCGCACCTGCTTGAGGAAGGCGTGTGTCTGCGGAAGGTTCTCGCACTTGGTGCCCTCCTCCTCGTACAGGTAGGGAACCGCGTCCAGGCGGAAGCCGTCGATGCCGAGGTCGAGCCAGAACCGCAGCGCGTCGGTCATCGCCTCGCCCACGGCGGGGTTGTCGTAGTTGAGGTCGGGCTGGTGGCTGAAGAAGCGGTGCCAGAAGTACTGGCGGCGGACGGGATCGAAGGTCCAGTTCGACGTCTCGGTGTCGACGAAGATGATCCGGGCGTCCGGGTAGCCGGTGTCGTCGTCGGCCCAGACGTAGAAGTCTCCGAACGGGCCGTCCGGGTCCGCACGCGAGGACTGGAACCAGGCGTGCTGGTCGCTCGTGTGGTTCATGACGAAGTCGACGATCACCCGCATGCCGCGCTCGTGCGCCACCCGGACGAACCGGCTGAAGTCCTCGAGGGTTCCCAACTCCGGCAGGACGTCCTTGTGGTCGGACACGTCGTATCCGCCGTCGCGCAGAGGTGACGGGTAGAACGGCGGCAGCCAGAGACAGTCGACGCCGAGCCACTGCAGGTAGTCGAGCTTCTCGGTGAGCCCACGTAGGTCGCCGACTCCGTCCCCGTCGGAGTCCTTGAACGAGCGGACCAGCACCTCGTAGAAGACCGCCCGCTTGAACCATTCCGGATCGGTCCCGGCGGCCGGTAGCGCGTGCTCCTGGGTCACCTACCCCACCGCCGTACGGCCAGAACGTGGGCGGGCTCCACGGCCGGGTCGAGGCGGACGTAGTTGAACTGACCCCAGGGGTAGCGGGCCCCGGTCAGCTCGTCCTGGGCCTCGAACGTCTCGTGCCAGTCGAAGCCGAGCGCGGGCATGTCCAGCGCCACCGTGGCCTCCCGCGGGCCGTGCGGGTCGAGGTTGACGATGGTCATCACGATGTCGTCGGCATCCCCGTCGCGTCGCTCGCGCTTGGAGAAGCAGATGACGTCGGGGTTGTCGACATGGTGGAAGCGGAGGTTACGCAGCCGGTGCAGGGCCGGATGCGCGCGCCGGATCTCGTTGAGCCGGGTCAGGTACGGTGCGAGCGACTGTCCCTCGCGGTACCCGCCGGGCTCGTAGGCCGCCCAGTCGCGCGGGCGGAACTGGTACTTCTCGGAGTCGAGGTACTCCTCGCTGCCCGGCCGGACGGCGACGTGCTCGAAGAGTTCGTACCCGCAGTAGACGCCCCATGTCGGCGAGAGCATGGCCGCCAGGACGGCGCGCACCTTGAACGCCGCCGGTCCGCCGTACTGCAGGTACGCGTGCAGGATGTCCGGTGTGTTCACGAACAGGTTGGGCCGCATGTAGGCGGCCGCATCGCGGAGCTCGGTCATATATTCGGTCAGCTCGTCCCGGCCGTTCTTCCAGGTGAAGTACGTGTAGGACTGCCCGAAGCCGATCTTGGCCAAGGTGTGCATCATGGCCGACCTGGTGAATGCCTCGGCGAGGAGGATCACATCCGGATCGGTGCGACGGATCTCCTCGATCAGCCGGTGCCAGAAGCTGACCGGCTTGGTGTGCGGGTTGTCGACGCGGAAGATCCGCACGCCATGGGACATCCAGAGCCGCACGATCCGCAGGATCTCCGCGTAGATGCCCTCGGGGTCGTTGTCGAAGTTCAGCGGGTAGATGTCCTGGTACTTCTTCGGCGGGTTCTCCGCATAGGCGATGCTGCCGTCGACGCGCCGGCTGAACCACTCGGGATGCTCACTGACCCAGGGATGGTCCGGTGCGGCCTGCAACGCCAGGTCGAGCGCCACCTCGAGGCCCAGGTCCGCCGCCGTCTTGACGAAGGCGTCGAAGTCGTCGAACGTGCCGAGGTCGGGGTGTATCGCGTCGTGGCCGCCCTCCGCCGAGCCGATGGCCCACGGGACGCCCGGGTCGTGGTCGTTGGCGGTGAGCGTGTTGTTCGGGCCCTTGCGGTACGTCCGCCCGACCGGGTGCACCGGCGGGAGATAGACGACGTCGAATCCCATCGCCGCCACGGCGGGCAGCCGGTCCGCCGCGGTCGCAAAGGTGCCGGAGGTCCAGGTCCCGTCGTCGTGACGCCTGGCCCCCTCGGAGCGGGGGAACAGCTCGTACCACGCGCCGAACAGCGCCCGCTCCCGGTCGACCTGCAACGGGTAGGGCCCGTCCTCGGTGACCAGGTCGCGCAACGGGTACCGGTCGAGGATCGCCGTGACGTCGGGCGCCAGTGCGGCAGCCAGGCGCACGGGGGGCGGGCGACGGCGGTCGCGGATCGCCTTCGCCGCGTCACGGAGCAGGCGGCGCTCCTCGGCGGTGCCGCGGGGAAGTGACGTTGCCGCTCGCTCGACCAACAGCGCACCTTCGGTGAAGACGAGGTCGACGTCGATGTCGGCCGGGATCTTGACCTCGGCCACGTGACGCCAGGTGGCGACCGGGTCCGACCAGCCCTCGACGGAGAACGACCAGTCGCCCTCGCCGTCGGCTGCGACCTCGGCGGCCCACCGGTCGCTGTACGGGTCGGTCGGGTGCATGCGAATCCGCTGCCGGACCCGTCCGGCCGGGTCGCGGAGGACCACCGATGCGGCCACCGCGTCGTGACCATCGCGGAACACCGTGGCCGAGATCTCGAATGTCTCGCCGGCCACGGCCTTGGCGGCGTAACGCCCGCACCCGATGACGGGCTGGACGTCCAGGATCGGGATGCGTCCGGTCATCGGCACACGCTACTCATCATGGAAGGTCCGGGTCTCGCGCCAATCTGGACAGTCTGCGGACTTCTTTGACGACGCACCGACTAACGTACGCGCGTGCGAGCCATCCGACGCCTGACCGTCCGTACCGTGCTGCCCGAGGCTCTCGAGCCGCTGGGCGAGCTGGTGGCCAACCTCCGCTGGTCGTGGCATCCCGCCACCCAGGACGTGTTCGCCGCCGTCGACCCCGCCCTGTGGGAGGCCGTTCGACACGACCCGGTACGCCTGCTCGGCGACGTCCCGCCGAAGCGGCTGGACGAGCTCGCCTCGGATGACGGGTTCCTCGATCGTGTCCGCAGCGCTCACGAGGATCTGCAGCGCTACCTGACCGAGGACCGCTGGTACCAGCGTGCGGACGGCGGTGCCTCCCAGACGATCGCGTACTTCTCGCCGGAGTTCGGCATCACCCACGTTCTGCCGCAGTACTCCGGCGGCCTCGGCATCCTCGCGGGGGACCACCTCAAGGCGGCGAGCGACCTGGGCGTGCCGATCGTGGGCATCGGCCTGCTGTACCGGCACGGCTACTTCGTGCAGTCGCTGTCTCGGGACGGCTGGCAGCAGGAGCGGTACCCGCTCGTCGACCCGAACAACCTTCCGGTGAATCTGCTGCGCGACGTCGACGGCGCTGCGGTGCGCGTCCGTGTCGGGCTTCCCGGGGGTCGCTCACTGGCGGCCGCGGTCTGGGTCGCCCAGGTCGGACGGGTGCCGCTGCTCATGCTCGACTCGGACATCGAGGACAACGGCGCAGCGGAGCGCGAGGTCACCGACCGCCTCTACGGTGGCGGCGGCGAGCACCGCCTGCTCCAGGAGATGCTGCTCGGAATCGGTGGGGTTCGCGCGCTGCGCGAGTACAGCCGGGTCACGGGAACGGCGGCGCCGGAGGTGTTCCACACCAACGAGGGGCACGCCGGCTTCCAGGGCTTAGAGCGGATCCGCGAGCTCACCGACGACGCCGGGCTCGGCCTGGAGGCTGCGCTGGAGGCGGCCCGGGCGGGCACCGTCTTCACCACCCACACCCCGGTCCCGGCCGGCATCGACCGTTTCCCACGCGACCTGATCCAGCAGTACTTCGGCGGCGACAACGCCTCGCCCGGCCTGCCGGTCGACTGGATCCTGGCCCTCGGTGCGGAGGACTACCCCGGCGGTGACCGCGAGGTCTTCAACATGGCCGTGATGGGCCTGCGCCTGGCCCAGCGGGCCAACGGCGTCAGCAGACTGCACGGCCAGGTCAGCCGGGAGATGTTCGCCGGGCTGTGGCCCGCGTTCGACCAGAACGAGGTCCCCATCGCTTCGATCACGAACGGGGTGCACGCGCCAACCTGGGTGGCTGCCGAGGTCATGCAACTGGCCCGTCGGGCCGGTGGCGACGACCTGGTCGAACGCGGCGAAGGATGGGAGCAATCGGTCGCAACGTTGCAGGACGCCGAGATCTGGTCCACCAAGCGTGCCCTCCGGGAACGGCTGGTGACCGACGCGCGGCGACGCCTGCGGGACTCCTGCCGGCAGCGCGGCGCGAGCGAGGCGGAACTGGGCTGGATCGACGGCGTGCTCAACCCCGACGTGCTGACGATCGGATTCGCCCGGCGCGTGCCCTCCTACAAGCGCCTGACCCTCATGCTGCGCGACCCGGAGCGCCTCAAGGCGTTGTTGCTGGACCCCGAGCGACCGGTCCAGATCGTCGTCGCGGGTAAGGCTCACCCCGCCGACGACAGCGGGAAGCGGCTCATCCAGGAGATGGTGCGGTTCGCCGACCAGACCGACGTCCGGCACCGGATCGTCTTCCTGCCCGACTACGACATAGCCATGGCGCAACCGCTGTACCCCGGCTGCGACGTCTGGCTGAACAACCCGTTGCGGCCGTACGAGGCCTCCGGCACCTCGGGCATGAAGGCTGCGCTCAACGGTGCACTCAACCTGTCCATCCGCGACGGCTGGTGGGACGAGTGGTTCGAGCCGGAGTTCGGCTGGGCGATCCCGTCGGCCGAGGGCGTCGAGGATCCCGAGCACCGTGACGACCTCGAGGCGGCCGCCCTCTACGACATCGTCCAGCACCACGTCGTGCCGCGGTTCTACGACGTGGACGCCGACGGCGTGCCACGGCGCTGGCTGGAGATGCTCCGCCAGACGCTCACCTCGCTGGGCCCCCGGGTGCAGGCGACCCGGATGGTGCGCGACTACGTCGAACTCCTCTACCGGCCGGCCGCCGAGTCCAGCCGTGCACTCAACGACGACTACGACGGGGCCAACTCGCTGGCGACCTGGAAGGCCCGCATCCGCCAGGCGTGGCCGGACGTCGCGATCGAGCACGTCGAGAGCAGTTCGGATGCCGACGCGTTCGAGATGGGCCAGTCGCTCAACGTCCGCGTCTTCGTGTCGCTGGGGTCGCTCTCGTCCGATGACGTCGATGTCCAGGTGGTCCACGGCCGGGTCGACGAGGCTGACCAACTGCGCGACCCGGCGGTCACCTCGCTCGCCGTCGCCGAGACCTACGAGCACGGGCGTTACCGGTTCGACGGCGGGGTCGACCTGCAGCGCACCGGTGCCTTCGGCGTCACCGTCCGCGTCGTCCCCCGGCATGACCGGCTGGCCGGACCCGCCGAACTGGGGCTGGCGGTCCTGCCGAAATAGCCGCAGCTCTCGGTGTCCGGTCGACCTTCAGGGCGCGGCACGGAGCAGGAGGCAGCTTCGGCCGGGCACAGTGACCGAGTCTCCGGCCGCGTACGCCGTACCTCCGGCCTCCGACTCCGCCAGGGACGTGTCGAGCACGACGTCGTAGCGCTCGGCCCAGTCGCCGCCGGGGAGGCGCACCCCGACCGGGTCGGGGTCGGCGTGTAGCCAGAGTAGGAACGACTCGCCCACGATCCGCTCGCCGTGCGCGCCGCGGGAGCGGATGCCGTCACCGGCGAGGAACATGCCCAGCGTCCGGAGCGACTCGTCGTGCCAGGCATTCTCGGTCATCTCCGCGCCCGTCGGTGCGAACCAGGCGATGTCCTTGCGCCCGTCCGGGACCACGGGCCGCCCTTCGAAGAAGCGCCGCTGCCGGAAGACCGGGTTGGCGTGCCGCAGGGCCAGCAGTCGCCGCGTGAACGCGAGCAGATCGCCATACTCCTCGCGGAGCGACCAGTCCAGCCAGGTCGTGTCGTCGTCGATGCAGTACGCGTTGTTGTTGCCGCGCTGGGTGCGGCCCATCTCGTCGCCCGCGACGAGCATCGGTACCCCCGTCGAGAGCAGCAGCGTCGTGAGCAGGTTCCGCAGCTGTCGGCGCCGCAGTTCGAGGATCGCGGGGTCCGAGGTCTCCCCTTCGGCGCCGTGATTCCAGGAGCGGTTGTCGTTCGTACCGTCGCGGTTGTCCTCCCCGTTCGCCTCGTTGTGCTTGCGGTCGTAGGAGACCAGGTCGCGCAGCGTGAACCCGTCGTGGGCCGTGACGAAGTTGACCGAGGCGTACGGACGCCGCCCGTCGTCGGCATAGAGATCCGACGAGCCCGACAGTCGGTAGGCGAGATCGCGGACGCCGGGTGCATGATGGCGCCAGTGGTCGCGGACCGTGCCGCGAAATTTGTCGTTCCACTCGGTCCACAGGTGAGGGAACTCGCCGACCTGGTATCCGCCCGGACCCACGTCCCACGGCTCCGCGATGAGCTTCACCTCGCGCAGGACCGGGTCCTGCTCGATGACGGTCATGAACGAACCCAGCATGTCGACGTCGTGCATCGACCGCGCCAAGGCCGCCGCGAGGTCGAAGCGGAACCCGTCGACGTGCATCTCGGCGACCCAGTAGCGCAACGAGTCCATCACCAGGCGCAGCACATGGGGATGGCTGACGTCGACGGTGTTCCCGCACCCGGTGTAGTCGTGGTAGGCGGACGGGTCGTTCTCGGCGAGGCGGTAGAAGGAGGGGTTGTCGATGCCGCGGAACGAGAACGTCGGCCCGGTCGGTCCCTGCTCGGCGGTGTGGTTGTAGACGACGTCGAGGACGACCTCGAGGCCCGCCTCGTGCAGGGCGCGGACCATCGTCTTGAACTCCGTCACCTGTTCCCCGAGTGAGCCGGTCGCCGCGTAGGCCGCATGGGGGGCGAAGAACGCGAGCGTGTTGTATCCCCAGTAGTTCGTCTGACCGCGCTCGACCTGCTGGGGCTCGCTGACGAAGTGGTGGACCGGCATCAGCTCGACCGTGGTGACGCCGAGACCGACGAGGTGCTCGATCGCGGCCGGATGGGCCAGGCCTGCGAAGGTTCCTCGCAGATTGTCAGGAATGTCTGGATGGCGCTTGGTGAAGCCGCGGACGTGGAGTTCGTAGACCACCGTGTCGCCCCACGGAACCCGCGGCCGGGCGTCGGAGCCCCATGCGAAGCGATCGTCGCCGACGACGACCGCCTTGGGCACATGCGGCGCGGAATCCCGGCCGGGCTCGAAGACGGCGCGGCCGTAGGTGACGTCGCCGGTCACGGCGCGGGCGTAGGGGTCCACGAGCAGCTTGGCGGGGTCGAACCGGCGGCCGCGAGCCGGGTCCCATGGCCCGTGCACGCGGAATCCGTAGCGCTGGCCGGGTCCGACACCGGAGAGGCGGCCGTGCCAGGTGTCGAAGGTCCGGTCCTCGAGCGGCAGCCGAGTCTCGCCGCCGGACTCGTCGAACAGGCACACGTCGACAGAGTCCGCCTCCGGTGCCCAGAGTGCGACGTTGGTGGCCTCACCGTCGTGCGTGGCGCCGAGCGGTGCCCAGTGGCCTGGCCAGGATGTCTGCGGGTCGGTCACCGGGGCATTGTCGTCGATGACAGCCGTCGGCACGTCCAACCGTGCCAGCCCACAGCGGACTTTCGGGCCGGGTGCTCCGTGGTTTCAGCTCGGCAGTTTGGCGGCCAGCACGTCGATCGGCTTGATGTCCGGCGGTGAACTCAGCAGGTCGTCGGCCTTGTCCATCAGCGCGGCTGCGATCGGACCATCGAGGTGTGATTGGCGGCCCTCCGGTCCGGGAAACACATCGAAGATGCCGTAAGTAGTGCCGTCGATCTTGATGGCAAACCAGGCGATCGTGTCGTCCTCGTCCTGGGCAAGCGGTAGGGCGCTCTTCAGGAACGACGCAAGGTCGTCCTCTCTGCCTGCCTTCGCGTTGAGTGTCGCAAGCAGACCTACAGTGACCATGTGTCGTCTCCTCGTCGATCGAATGCTGCACAGTGAACGTCGATGCGTCTGCTCCAGAGACCGGAGTTCGACTCGACACTAGACCTCGCTCGGCGGAACGCTTCCAGCTCAGAGAGCGTCGGCATCCCGCCGGCACCGCGCTCGTGCATCATGGAATCCGCGGGTAGCTGCAAAGACCGGGTGGTGATGATGGCGCTGATCCGTGCCCTCGTCGTTCTGGGTGTCCTCGCGGTGATCGCCTACGCGACCTACGCCATGATCAGCGGGACCACGAAACGGCGTATCCATGTGGCACCCGCCGGCCAACGATGGCTGGCTACCCACTATGCGGTCAACGACGCGACGCGCATCGTCGTCCGAAAGGTGAGTGCCGGCAACGGCGACGTACTGGACGAACACGTGGTTGTCGAGATTCCGAACGGCGACTCAGACTTCGACTCCAAGTTCCTCGAAGCGATGGCAGAGGCACGCTCCCGGGTCGCCTTGTTCGAGTCGGAGTCGGACTAGCCGCGGCCAGGGGCCAGGGACGTTCGACCCACGGGTACGGGCCGGTGGTCTCCTTTCTTCTCACCCGGATCGGGGCAGTGTTGGTTTAGGGCTCTGGCCGTCGGGAGTCGACGGGGCCGTGCGGCCGGCCGGGTGAGAAAGGG
>DASRTE010000143.1:0-56619 GCA_035656095.1 Jiangellaceae bacterium | reverse complement strand
GTCGAAAGTTGTCCTGTGGAGAGAGGGCTCGTGGTTGATCATCGGCGCTAAGGTTCACGGCTATGCGCGCGCGCATGGGAGCAGCCGCCGGGCTCGCCCTGGCCGGTCTGATGCTGGCCTCGTGCAGTGGTGATAACGTGCCGGGCACCCTTCCGGACGTGACGCCGACTACCGACGGCCCCCAGGAGACCACGAGCGCCACCCCCACAGGCGACCCCACCGCCGCCCTCGAAGCCGAGATCACCGCCTTCTTCGAGGAGTATGCCCAGATGATCAATCAGAGCTGGACCTCAGTCGAAGCCCTCGCGAGGCGCCGCGAGATGTTCGCTGATTCCTGTGAGTCTTGCCTGGCGGGATACGAATTTGCCGAACGAGCACATGCTGAGAACCTTCAAATAGAGGGCGGAGCTGCATCGCTTGTTCGCGCTCGCGTCGACCGTGTCGAAGGCGACCTCGTAACAACATCAGCCTTCACCAATTCCGCGGCCGGTCGACTCTTGGATTCAGGCGGCAATGTTGTGCAGCAGTTCGACGCCTCCGAGAACACACAGATCACTTATCAGATCCGCAGGGCGATCCCGAACGATTGGATTATCCTGGCGAGTGAGGTGCTCTCGTGAGACGCATCGTGATGGTCGTGTTGATTGTCGTAGGCCTAGAGCTCGCTGTTGGGTTCGTCCCAGCTTTGGCGTGCACGGTGTGGGACGGCTGTGTCGATGCCGACCGCGAGGCAGGGGGATTCGGGTATTACTACGATAGGGCGACGCAGACGTTCTATCCGGAGGGTGCGCTCGACGGCAGTGAGACCGTCGACGGCGTCCGAATCCAGCTCAAGTACGTCGTGAACTGTGTCGGCAACACGACGGACAATCCGACGGCCATCGGCGAATGCAGCACGTCCATCTGCGCCATGCCCGACGGCACACCGGGCGTCAGCTACCAGGTCTACTTCCGCACCGGCGGTGCGGCCGAATGGATCCTCCGCCCAGGCACCATCTGCCGCGACGTCGGTGATCCGATTCCGCTTGTCGAGGTCGAGGCCGAGATCATGCGGGTCATCGAGGAACGGTTCCAGCATGTCGCGGAGCCGACCATCACACTCGCGCCGGCGGTCGACGCGATCGTCAACCTGCCGGTGCTTGCGTCGACGGAGGACCCCGGCCCCCTCGGGTTCGACATCACCAACCCGCTGCCCGGCCGGGTCGAGGCGACGTCGAGCTACACGTGGACGTGGAGCAACGGTGTCACCAACACAGGCGCGGGTGTCGATTACGACGGCACGAGCCCCACGCGCAACCCCGGCCACTACCCGGTGCAGAGCACGTTCACCGGTGGCGGGTCCGGCAGTGTCGACCTACAGGTGGTGTGGACCATCACGCTCATGGTCGACGGGCTCGCCCCCATCACCGACATCGAGCCGCTGGAGTACGAGGCGTCGGCAGGGTTCGGCGTCCGCAGCGCACGAACAGTCCTCGTGGACTCGTGATCGTTGAACGGTTACTGCGCCTGGAACCCCAGCAACGGTTCAACGATCAACGCCAACGGGCAGCATACGGACGTCACTTGTCGATGTCGCCGACGACGAAGAACGTCGAGCCCAGGATCGCGACCATGTCGGCGATCAGGCATCCACGGAGAAGTTCCGGCAGGACCGCGACGTTGTTGAACGACGCCGACCTCAGCTTCAGCCGCCACGGCGTCTTCTCACCCCGCGACACGAGGTAATAGCCGTTGAGGCCGAGGGGGTTCTCGGTCCAGCAGTACGTGTGTCCTTCGGGCACCTTGAGCACCTTGGGCAGCTTCAGGTTGATCGGCCCGGGTGGTATGGACCGCAACTGGTCCACGCAGGCGTCGGCGAGGTCGAGCGAGACGTCGACCTGCTCGGCCAGCACCGAGAAACGGGCGTAGCAGTCGCCCTCGGACCGCGTCACGACCCGCCCGGGACCGCCGGGTCGGAACAGCTCCGCGTATGCGAGGTACGGCTCGTCCCGGCGCAGGTCGATGTCGACGCCGCTGGCCCGAGCGATCGGCCCGGAGACGCCGTATGCGTGGACGGCTTCCGGGGAGAGGATGCCCACTCCCCTCGTCCGCGCCTGGAAGATCTCGTTGCCCAGCATCATGTTCGTCAGCGCGGGCAGCCGTGACCGGACGCCCGCGACGGCCGAGGCGGCCCGCGCCAGCCATCCGGCCGGCAGATCCTCCTTCAGCCCGCCGACCCGGTTGAACATGTAGTGCATACGTCCGCCGGAGATCTCCTCCATGACCTGCTGGACCGTCTCGCGCTCGCGGAACGCATAGAAAATCGGGGTGATCGCACCCACCTCGAGCGGGTACGACCCCAGGAACATCAGGTGGTTCAGCACCCGGTTGAGCTCGGCCATCAGGGTGCGGGCCCAGATCGCGCGGACCGGCACCTCCATCCCCAACATCCGCTCGGCCGCCATCACCACGCCGAGTTCGTTGGCGAAGGCCGAGAGCCAGTCGTGCCGATTCGCCAGCACGACGATCTGGCGGTAGTCCCGGACCTCGAACAGCTTCTCGGCACCGCGGTGCATGTAGCCGATGATCGGCTCGCAGTCGACGATCCGTTCGCCGTCCAGGGTGAGCCGCAGTCGCAGCACGCCGTGAGTGGCCGGGTGCTGTGGGCCGATGTTCAGGACCATGTCGGTCGTGGCGAGCTCGCCGGCGCCGGAGCCGATGCCGACGGTCGCTTCGCGCGTCACGGCTCCGAGTCTGCCAGGGGTTCGCCTCGATGCGGCAGGACGACATAGCCTGCCGCGAGTGGACCAGGTCTTCTCGCCTCCCGGCGAGGCGTGGCAACGTGTCTCGCCCAAGCTCGCCGTACTTCGGCGGCGCCTGCTGTTGTTGTGGATCGTCGGCCTGGTCGCCGTCGTCGCGAGCATCGGCTGGTGGATGCTGGGCTGGTGGGTTGCGGCGGTTGCGGTCGTGCTGGGCGCCGTCGCGGTGGGATGGGGACTATGGCTGATCGACCGGAACTGGCGTGCCTGGGGCTACGCCGAACGTGAGGACGACCTGCTGGTCACCCACGGAGTGCTCTTCCGCAAACTGACCGTCGTCCCGTACGGGCGCATGCAGTTCGTCGACGTGCAGTCCGGACCCCTGGAGCGTCGCCTCGGCCTGGCCACGGTTCAACTCCACACGGCCTCACCGGCGTCGGACGCACGGATCCCTGGCTTGCCTCCCGACGAGGCGGCGCGCCTGCGCGACAGGCTGGCAGCACTCGGCGAGGCTCAGGCGGCCGGGCTGTGACGAGCCAGGACGGCCCGGCGGCGGGCACGTCCGGGGGCGACGCCGGCGCCGCCGCCACGCCGGCGGGGGAGACGACCTCGGGCCGGGCGCTGCGACCCAGGGCCGGTGCCGCGGATCCCACGCCGGCGCACTTCCGTCGGCTGCATCCGTTGACCCCGCTGCTGCGCGGGTGGGCGTGGCTGGCGGGCGCCGTCGCCTTCGGAGGCCAGGATGCGATTCGGGCCGGAGATCCGGGGCGGTTCGCCCTGTTCCTGCCCGTGATCGCGTTGGTGGGGTTCGGGGTCGGCCTCGCCTCGTGGTGGTTCACGCGGTACGGGTTCGACGGCGATGCGCTGCGTATCGACTCCGGCATCCTCCAGCGTCGGTCGCGGCGGGTTCGCCTCGACCGGCTCCAGGCGGTCGACGTAGTGCGGCCGCTGGCCGGCCGGCTGCTCGGCGTGTCCGAGCTCAGGCTCGAGGTCGCGGGCGGAACCAACACCGAGGCACCGCTGGCGTACCTCTCGGCGGACGATGCCGTGCGACTGCGGGCGGAGTTGCTGGCACGGGCCGCGGGTATCGACGCGGAGACCCCCGAGGCTCCCGAACGGGTCGCGCACGAGGTGCCACCGGGGAGACTGCTGGGTTCGACGATCTTGTCGGGGACGTTCGTCATCGGTGTGGTGCTCCTGATCACCCTCGGCGGCGCGTTCGTGGTCGGCGGTGAAGAGGTCGCCGTCGGTGTGTTCTCAGCGGTGTTCCCTGGTGCGTTGGCGATCGGGCTCGCGTTGTGGAACCAGTTCGTCCGCAACTTCGGTTTTGTCCTGGCCGAGTCGCCCGACGGGTTCCGCATCCGCAAGGGCCTGCTGGACACGAAGGCCCAGACTGTGCCCCCTGGCCGGATCCAGGGCGTGGCGCTGCGGCAGTCGCTGTTGTGGCGGCTGGCCGGTTGGGCCCGGCTCGACGTCGACGTCGCCGGGTACGCGGGTAGCTCCGGAACCGACGACTCGACGAGTTCGACGTTGCTCCCCGTCGCGCCTGTGGAGGACGCCGTCGGCGTCATGCGTCTTGCTCTGGCGGGCACCGACCCCAGCCGCATCAGCCTCGACCCGGCTCCCCGGCGGGCGGCATGGTTGCGCCCGATCGGATGGCGACGGCTGGCATACGGTGCCGACGATCGCGTGGTCGTCGTCCGCGAAGGAGTGCTGTCTCGCAGGTTCACCGCGGTCCCGCATGCGAAGACGCAAAGCGTGCGGCTCACGCAGGGCCCCGTTCAGCGGAAGCTCGGACTCGCGACTGTGCACGTCGATACGACGCCTGGCCCGGTCGATGCATCCATCGCGCACCGTCCGGCACTGCAGGCCCGCCGGATCGTCGAGGAGCAGGCCGAGCGATCGCGATTGGCGAGGAAGGTCGACGTTCCCGAACAATGGATGGTGACGCACCACGACGGTGACGGCGCTTCCGCCGCATCGATCGACCAGGACGGGAGCACGCGTGTTCCGCACCATGATGAAGAGCAAGATCCATCGCGCCACGGTGACCCAGGCTGACCTGCACTACGTGGGATCGGTGACCATCGATGCCGACCTCCTCGACGCCGCCGATCTCCTGCCCGGCGAGCGGGTCGATGTCGTCGACGTCACCAACGGAGCGCGGCTGACGACCTACACCATCGTCGGCGAGCGCGGCTCCGGGGTGCTCGGCATCAACGGAGCGGCGGCACGCCTGGTATCGCCGGGCGACTTGGTGATCGTGATCGGTTACGGGTTGATGGACGACGCCGAAGCCCGCAGACTCCAGCCGCGGGTCGTCCACGTCGACGGACGGAACCGCATCGTCGATCTCGGCTCCGACGTTGCTGCACCAGTCTCCGGCGCCCACGACCAGCTCCGCGGCGATCTCACCGCCTGACCGCTCGTCCGTTGATCACGTTCACCATGCTCCGGGGTGGTTCACCAGGCGCAGGTGCCTGGTGAACGGTCCACCAGGGTGGTGAACGTGATCAACGGACGAGGTGGCGCAGCGAGGGCGGGAGGTCGAGGCCGACGGTCTGGACCAGCCAGCCGAAGCCCCCCAGACCCGCGAGGTCGAGCAGCTCGGCTGCCTGCGAGGACGCCGCGAGGGCGGTGACATAGGCGACCGGATCGGATGTCGCGATCGAGCGGTCCGGCAATGATCCGTCGACGCCGAGAACCCGCAACGCCTCCCGCTGCGTGGTCTCCAACGTCGCCGTGGCACCGGCGGCGACCCCGGCCGCGGCACAGGAGTCGAGCGCGACGTGTGCCGTGATGTCGCACGAGCCGTCGGGCACCGGCCGCACCATCCGCCCGCCGCGGTACCCGGCGAGGGTGCCTTGCGGAGGGCGCGAGGTCAACGTGTGGCAGTAGTCGACGGCGACGAGCACGCCGCGCCGAACCCGTCGCACCAGGTCCGACCATGCGTCGTCACGTGGTCGGCCGACCTCGGCCCGGGCTCCGGGCTCGCCGCCCTCGATCGGCCACCACCGGGACAACCAGTCACGGTCGAGAAGGCTGGGGAGCGGCCCCAGCTGCTCGTTCCCCGTGGTGGGATCGACCTCGACCAGGCGTGCGATCCCGTCGTCGTCGACCTGGACCACGTCGACCGGCACGTCGTCCAGCCATTCGTTCGCGACGACGAGCACGTCGACGAGATCGTCGGGCACCTCCGAGGCCCACCCGACCTGCTCCGGCAGGTCGGCCGGAGCAGCGGCGACCTCGACGCCTACCAGCGTGAGTGAATGATCGCCTGTGGCGAGAGCAACGAGCAGCTCCCCTCCGCCGGCGCCGACGTCGACAACGGCGGCGGCTCCACAGTCGGCGGCGAGGCGGCCGACGGCTCCCGCGAACAGGTCTGAGGCGTGGACAGACGTGCGGAAGTGGTCGGCCGGCTGCTCGCGTCGGAAGAAGCCATCGTGGCCGTACAGCGCATCGTCCATCGCCTCCCGCCAGGTCGGCAGGTTCATGCCATGACCCTAGGCCGGGGTCGCAGCGGGCGGGCCACGGTCGGGCTGAGTGCTCGACTCTCTTCCGTCTCACCCGGGCGTGGGGCGCCGAGGAGGTGCAGCGGGAGGTGACCTACCGGTCGGTCGAGGCCGACAGAGCTGCACGTGCCGGCGCCATGCTCGCCGAGCTGGTCTGACCCGGTCGTCGCCGTTGTTAGCCTGATCGCTGCACGTCGGGCCGTGGATGCCCGGACCGGGAGAGGCTGGCGATGGTCGAGCGCGAGGACGGAACGGTCCCGGACGGGCCGTCCGAGTCCGACGCGGAGCGTCCCGCGCGGCTCCGTGTCGGCATCGTCGGCACCGGGCGGGTGGGAGCGGTGCTCGGAGCCGCCCTGGCCCGGTCCGGGCATCGCGTCGTCGCGGCCTACGGCGTGTCGGTGGCGAGCCAGCAGCGTGCGCACACGCTGTTGCCCGGTGTTCCTCTCGTCACGCCTGCCGAAGTGTTCGAACAGGCGAACCTCGTGCTTCTCGCAGTGCCGGACGACGCGCTGCCGGGCCTGGTGGAGGGGCTTGTCGAGACGGGAGCCGTCCGGACCGGACAGCTCGTCGCGCACACCAGCGGCCGCTACGGAGCGGCCGCTCTCGACCCGGCGACGCGCGTCGGCGCACTGCCCCTTGCCCTGCACCCGGCGATGACGTTCACGGGTACGGCGCTCGATCTCGAACGGCTTGCGGGCGCGACGTTCGGCGTCACGGCGCCGGAGCCGCTGTGGCCGGTGGCCGAGGCGCTCGTCGTCGAGATGGGCGCGGAGCCGGTCCGCATCGCGGAGGAGCACCGGACGCTCTACCACGCCGCTCTTGCCCACGGCTCGAATCACCTGGTCACGCTGATCGCCGACGCAATGGACCTCCTGCGTGCGGCCGGCGTCGTCGAGCCGGACCGGATGCTGTCACCCCTGCTCGCGGCCACGCTCGACAACGCGCTCCGCCAGGGGGACGCCGCGCTGACCGGCCCGGTCGCCCGCGGGGACGCAGGCACCGTGGCGGGTCACGTGGCGGAGATCGACCGGGTCGCGCCGGAGATGGTCGCCGCATACGTGGCTCTGGCCCGCAGGACGGCAGCCCGGGCCCTGGCTGCCGGCCGGCTGCGCGCCACGGACGCCGAGCCGTTGCTGGACGTGCTGGCCGACCGGCCGGACGGCGCCCGTCACTGACCGGGCGCGGCCGTTCTGGTGTACCGCACGAGCTCATCGAGCCCGGCCCGGAGCGGGCGACACGTCCAGCCGAGGTCGCGTCCCGCCTTGGCTGCGGAACCCAGATAGGTGGCCAACGACGCGCGCAGCGTCTCGCTGGCGTACTCGGCGGGAAGCGGCACGACGCGTTCGACGACGGCGGCGATGCGGGCGCTCGACCGCACCACTCCGGCGGGGAGGACGACGGGCCCACGCGTGCCCGCGAGCTCGGCTGCAAGAACGAGCGCTTCGGCCAGGCTGGCCTGTTCGCCGGCCAGCATGTACGACTCACCCGGCACGCCGCGTTCCATCGCCAGCAGGTGGCCGCGAGCGACGTCCTGGACGTAACCCCAGCACACGCGCCCGCCGCTAGGCACCACCGGCCGCTTCCCCTCGATCACCCGGCGGAGCAGGGCCCCGCTCTGGCTGGTGTCCTCCGGTCCGTAGACGAGGCCGGGCATCACCGTGACGACCGGCACACCTTCGCCGGCCGCCCGCGCTACCGCGTCGTGGGCGTGTGCCTTCGTCTCGTCGTAGGTCGAGATATGGCGGCCGCGAAACCGGTAGGACTCGTCGACGACGGCGCCGCGGGTATCGGAGTTCACCGCGAGTGTGCTGGTGAAGACCATCCGGGGCACCGCGGCCCGGACGGCAGCGGCGAGCACGTTGTCGGTGCCATCGACGTTGATGCGCCGACCCTCGTGTGGCGTTCGGCTGCCGAGTCGGTACCACCCGGCGACGTGGAACAGCCCGTCGGCGCCCGCGCACAGCGCGTCCAGGCAGGCGCGGTCGCCGAGATCACCCCGAGTCAGCGATACACCGCGATCCGCGAGTCGCGAGGCCCTCGCCGGATCGCGGACGAGCGCGACGACGTCGTGGCCGGCTTCACGAAGCAGCCCCGCAAGGGCACCGCCCACGAAACCGGTGGCGCCGGTGAGCGCATATCGCACCGGGTGATTCAAGCAGGTGGGACGGCTAACCTTCGCTCGACGGCGCGGCGTACCCTGGCGCGGTCGTCCGCGGGCCGCACAGGAGCTGAGAGGCGTCGACGATTCGCACCCACGACGGAGCTGTCCTCGCCTGGAACCGAGAGGCACTGATCGACGCGCAGGCGACGGCGGGCGAAGAGGCCGCGGTCGTGATGACGATGGGCGCACTGCACGACGGCCACGTCGCCCTGATCCGCGCGGCGCGCGACCTCGTCGGGCCCGACGGTGCCGTCACGGTGACGATATTCGTCAACCCACTGCAGTTCGGTGCCGGCGAGGACCTCGAGCGGTATCCGCGCGGGCTGGAGGCCGACCTCGATATCTGCCGCGCCGAGGGCGTCGACCTCGTCTTTGCTCCCGACCGCGCCGAGATGTACCCGAACGGCCGGCCACAGGTCACCGTCGATCCCGGGTCGTTGGCCAGCGAGCTCGAGGGAGCTGCCCGTCCCACGCATTTCGCCGGCGTGCTGACCGTGGTGGCGAAGCTGCTCAACCTGACCATTCCGACGTACGCACTGTTCGGCGAGAAGGACTACCAGCAGCTCGTCCTCGTCCGCCGGATGGTGCGCGATCTCGAGATGCCTTACGAGATCGTCGCGGTGCCCACGGTGCGCGAGCCGGACGGGCTGGCCATGTCCAGCCGCAACCGCTACCTCGGCGGTGACGAGCGCTCGGCCGCCCTGGCGTTCTCCCGCTCGCTGTTCGCCGGCGTCGAGGCAGCGCCCAGGGGAATGCGAGCCGTACTGGAGGCGGGCCGGACGGTACTCGACGACGCGCACGGGATCGACGTCGACTACTTCGAGCTGCGTGACCCGGAGTTGGGCCCGGCACCGGCGGCCGGTGAGGCCCGGCTCCTGGTCGCCGGACGGGTCGGCGCGACCAGACTGATCGACAACGCCGCCGTCACCCTGCCGTGAACCCGCCCACAGCCCCGGCCGTCCCGACATGTGGCGGGTTCTCAACGCCTCGCCGGCAGGTTTGAGGTCTCGAACCCGCCACATGTCGGCGTCCGGCCACGCCCCCGGGTCGTCGGCCTGGTAGCAGGTTGCCGGACGTTCGGCCCTAGGGTTGCAGCCGTGTTCGCGCAGCACCTGCCTCGGCGGCTCGTCGCCCCTGAACCCGGCTGGACCGTCCAGGCCGACGTGGTCGTGGTCGGCAGCGGTATCGCGGGGCTGACGACGGCGCTCGAAGCACGCAAGGCCGGCCGTGTGCTGCTCGTCACCAAGACCCTGCTCGACGAGGGTTCCACGGTCTGGGCGCAGGGCGGCATCGCCGCCGCGCTCGACCCGGAGGACAGCCCCGAGCAGCATCTCGCCGACACGCTGGTCGCCGGAGTAGGCCTCTGTGACGAGACCGCGGTGCGCACGTTGGTCACCGAGGGCCCTCAGCGGGTTCGCGAGCTGGTCGCCCTCGGAGCGAACTTCGAGCGCACGGCCGAAGGCGAGATCGCTCTCGCTCGCGAGGGCGGCCACCACCGGGACCGGATCGCCCACGCCGGCGGCGATGCCACCGGACGGGAGATCTCGCGAGCACTGATCGAGGCGCTGAACGCCGTCCGTGAGGACCCGGGCATAGAGGTCGTCGAGCATGCCCTCGTCATCGACGTGCTCACCGATGCCGACGGGCGGGCCGCCGGCGTCAGCCTGCACGTGATCGGGGAAGGACAGCGTGACGGCGTCGGTGCGGCCCTGGGCCGTGCGGTCGTGCTCGCCACCGGAGGCCTCGGCCAGGTGTACGCGTCGACCACGAATCCTCCGGTGTCTACCGGTGACGGCGTGGCGGCGGCGTTGCGCGCCGGTGCCGAGATCGCCGACCTGGAGTTCGTCCAGTTCCACCCGACGGTGATGTGGCTGGGCCGAGCGGCCAAGGGACAACAGCCGCTGATCTCCGAAGCGGTCCGCGGCGAGGGGGCGGTCCTGTGCGATGTCGAGGGCCGGAGGTTCATGGTCGGCCGTCACCCGCTCGCGGAACTGGCACCGCGCGACGTCGTCGCGAAGGGCGTGGTCTCGGCGATGGCCGAGACCGGCGCCGAGCACGTCTGGCTGGACGCCCGGCACCTGGGTAGGGCATTCCTCGAGCACCGGTTCCCGACGATCGTGGCCCGCTGCCGCGAGAACGGCTTCGACCCGACGACCGACCTGGTTCCCGTCGCGCCGGCGCAGCACTACGCGAGCGGAGGCATCCGGACCGATCTCCACGGACGCTCCTCCCTGCCCGGTCTCTACGCCTGTGGAGAGGTCTCGTGCACCGGAGTCCACGGAGCGAACCGGCTGGCCTCGAACTCGCTGCTCGAAGGACTGGTGTTCGGCCATCGCATCGCCGCCGATCTCGCGGAGGGCCTGCCACCACAGTCCGATCCGGTCCAGCGCCCCGGCGCACCGGGTCTGCTCGCACCGGATGCCCGACTGTTCGTCCAGGGCGCGATGACCGCAGGTGCCGGCGTGGTCCGGACGGCGGCGTCGCTCGCGACGGCGGCGACCTGCCTCGACCAGCTGGTCGAGGAACGCCGTGCCGACGCGCCGACGACCGAGGCGTGGGAGACCGCCAACCTGCACGCTGTCGCGACCACCCTCGTCGGTCACGCGACGCTCCGCGAGGAGACGCGCGGCGGGCACTGGCGCGAAGACCATCCCGATCGTGACGACCTGCGCTGGCGAGGCCACCTGGTCAGCGTCCAGGACGCCGATGGGAACCTGCACACCCGATTCGAGGAGCTTCCGTGAGCCTGCCCGATCACCTGGCCTCCGCACTGCAGGACGCAGGCGTCGATCCTCGGTACGTCGAGGATCTGGCGCGGGCAGCGCTGGAGGAGGACCTCGCGGGCGGTGTCGACGTCACGACCGAGGCCACCGTGGCGCAGGACCAACGGTCGACCGGAGACCTGGTGACCCGGGCGGAGGGTGTGGTCGCGGGTCTCGCCGTGGCCGAAGCCGTCTTCTTCTGCACCGCAGGCGGCGAGCTCGAAGTCTCCCGCGCCGTCGACGACGGTTCGCGGGTTCGCCGGGGCACCACACTGATGACACTGACCGGACCTACCAGAGCATTGCTGCTCGCCGAACGAACCGCACTGAACCTGCTCTGCCGCCTGTCCGGAATCGCGACGATCACCCGCCAGTGGGCCGACGCGCTGAACGGTACCGGGGCCGTAGTTCGCGACACCCGGAAGACCACGCCGTTGCTGCGAGAGCTGGAGAAGTACGCCGTCCGGTGCGGCGGCGGGCAGAACCACCGGATGTCCTTGTCCGACGCCGCGCTGATCAAGGACAATCACATCGTTGCGGCCGGTGGCATCACGGCGGCGTTCAAGGCGGTCGCGGAGGCTTTCCCCGACGTGCCGGTCGAGATCGAGGTCGACAGCGTCGACGGAGCCGTCGAGGCGGCCGAGTCAGGCGCCGATCTGATCCTTCTCGACAACTTCACGCCGCCCGACGTCGCGGAGGCGGTCGAGTCAGTCGCCGGCCGGGCCAAGCTTGAGGTCAGCGGGGGGCTCACGTACTACGCCGCCCGGTCGTTCGGCGAGACCGGTGTGGACTACCTGGCCGTCGGGGAGCTCACCCACTCCGCGCCGATCCTCGACATCGCCTTCGACCTCCGGCCGTCTGGCTGACCATGCTGCTCGCGATCGACGTTGGCAACACGCAGACCGTGCTCGGCCTGCTGGAGGGCCAAGACGTCATCGAGCACTGGCGGGTGGCCACCGACGCCCGGCGAACGGCGGACGAGTTCATGGCCGTTCTCCGGGGGCTGCTCACCGACGGCATCGACGACCGGATCACCGGCATCGCGATCTGCTCCACCGTCCCCGCCGTCCTGCACGAGATGCGTGAGATGGTCGCCCGCTATTTCGCGTCGGTGCACACGGTTCTCGTGGAGCCTGGCGTGCGCACCGGCGTTCCGGTGCTCATGGACAACCCGCGCGAGGTCGGCACCGACCGGATCGTGAACTCCCTGGCTGCGAAGCATCTCTACGGGGGACCGTGCATCGTCGTGGACTTCGGTACCGCGACGACCTTCGACGTCGTCTCGGCGGCGGGTGAGTACCTCGGCGGCGCCATCGCCCCCGGTATCGGAGTGTCGCTCGACGCCCTCGGCGACGCGGGCGCACAGTTGCGCCGGGTCGAGCTGCTGCGGCCCCGCTCGGTGATCGCCAAGAACACCGTCGAGGCGTTGCAGTCGGGTGCGCTGTACGGGTTCTCCGGCCAGGTCGACGGCATCGTGACGCGGATGGCCGCCGAGCTCGGCCGGCCCCTGTCGGAGATCACCGTGATCGCGACCGGAGGCCTGGCACCGTGGGTTCTCGATGAGTCGACGACGATCGACCACCACGAGCCGTGGCTTACCCTCGTCGGGCTGAGCCTCGTCTACGACCGCAACGCCCCGGTGGAACAGACGCCGCCCGCACCCTGATCATTCGGCCGGTGGTTCGGCGACAGGTGATCCGAGATGGCGCAGCTTGTCGGGGTTCAGGACGTTGCGCATCGCCTGGATGTGACCGTCGGCGATGTCGAGCGTCAGCACACTGACCAGGCGCCCGTCGCCGCCGATGAGCCGCGCACCGGGCTGTCCGTTCACTTCGACCGGCTCGATCCTGCCACCCTGCGCCGCCCCCTGCCGCAGCAGCGCGCCCAGGAAGCGGAGCACCTGGACCCGTCCTTCGACCGGCCGGCGGACCGCCCGCGCCTCGCCGCCGCCGTCGCCGTAGAAGACGACGTCCGCAGCCAGCAGGCGCTCGAGGCCGGACAGGTCACCCTGGTCGCACGCCGCGAAGAAGCGCCGGGCCAACTCGTCGCGTCGGGCCCGTGACGCCTCGAACCGCGGCCGGCGCTCGTCGATGCGCGAGCGCGCCCTGCCGAAGATCTGCCGGCAGTTCGCCTCCGACTTCTCGACGACGGCGGCGATCCGGTCGTAGCCGTATCCGAACGCCTCGCGGAGGATGAAGACCGCCCGCTCGACCGGTGACAGGCTCTCCAGCAGCACGAGGAAGGCCATCGACAGGGTGTCGGCGGTCTCGGCCCGGACGGCAGGGTCGGCGTCCGACGGCGTGGTCAGCAGTGGCTCGGGCAGCCACGGACCGACGTAGGCCTCGCGGCGTACCCGGGCGGACCGGAGGTGGTCGATCGCCAGCCGGGTGGTCACGGTGGACGCATAGGCCTCGGCCGAACGGACCACGGTGTCGTCGCTCTGCATGCGCAGCCACGCGTCCTGGACCACGTCCTCGGCCTCGCTGACCTGACCGAGCATGCGGTATGCGATCGAGAACATCAGCGGCCGAAGCTCGTCGTGACGGGCGGCGATGTCGGTCACTCGTCCGATCCAACCACGAGTCCTGTCACGGCCGGCCGTGTCGTCTCGTCGAAGGGGGTGGATGGAAGGAGTTATGTCATGCGCATCTTTCTCGCCGGGGCGACCGGCGCCATCGGGGCCCGGTTGGTCCCGGTCCTGGTCCAGGCTGGTCACGTCGTGGTCGGGACGACGCGAAGCGCCGGCAAGTCCGACGCTCTCAGAAAGGCCGGCGCCGAACCGGTCGTCATGGACGGCCTCGACCGCGACGCCGTGATGGCGGCTGTGACCGTTGCGGAGCCGGACGTCGTCGTCCACCAGCTCAGTGCGCTGAGCGGGATGGGAAACCCGAGGAAGTTCGACGAGGAGTTCGCCGTCACCAACCGGCTGCGCACCGAGGGAACCGACCATCTGCTCGCGGGGGGCCGCGCGGCGCACGCCAAGCGGTTCGTCGCCCAGAGCTACACGGGCTGGCCCAACGAGCGGACCGGTGGTCCGGTCAAGGCCGAGGACGATCCGCTCGACCCACACCCGACGGCAGCGTCGCGTCGGACCCTCGCCGCGATCGAGTACCTCGAGTCGACGGTCTCCGGCGCGGTCGGCATCGACGGCGTGGTCCTGCGGTACGGCAGCTTCTACGGCCCGGGCACCGGCCTGCGGGTCGGAGGAGACCTGCTGGAGATGGTCCGAAAGCGCAGGTTCCCTGTCGTGGCCGGTGGTGGGGGCGTGTTCTCGTTCGTTCACATCGACGACGCCGCGACGGCCACGCTGGCGGCGGTGGAACACGGCGCACCGGGGGTCTACAACATCGTGGACGACGACCCCGCGCCGGTGGCGGAATGGCTGCCATACCTGGCCCAGCTGATCGGCGCCAAGGCTCCGATGCGGCTGCCTGGCTGGCTGGCACGGCCGATGCTCGGCGAGCACGGTATGGCGATGATGACGACCATCCGTGGGTCGTCCAACGCCAAGGCGAAGCGAGAGCTGCGCTGGCAGCCCGCGTATCCCAGCTGGCGCGACGGCTTCCGGGCCGGCCTCGGCTGAACGACCCGAGATGCTGCCGCATGGCACGCTCGGCGGTTGCACGTGGCACGCAGACGGGGTATTCACATGCTCGATTTGTCACGGTTTGTGGAACCACCTCAGCGTGCCACGTCGATTGAGATTCCGATGACCACGTTCCGCGCGCCGGCTCGGGAGGACAGTCGAGCCCAGTCGGCGAAATCCACGTTCGCGGCATTGCTGTCGAACGGTGTCCAAAAGTCGCATACGGGCTGCGGCCCCTGGTGTCCTTGCCAGCGGTCAGCTCGCGCATGTGCGCGGTGAAGTCCTGGTCGAGCTCTTCGGCGAAGGCGGGATCGAGTACAGGCCCCAGTGGACGAAGATGTCCAGCTTTGCGTCGGTGTACCAGCGCGGCACCGGTCGCGTGTGCAGCGATGTGCGTTCGGGCAGGAATGTCACGACTGCTCCTCCGTTCGGTGATGGTGCAGGAGCACGGTCCGCTATGCGAGGGCCTCGCGGAGAAAGGCGAGGTTCTCGCGCTGCTGGAAGATCTGGCCGCTCTCGTGGCCGTTGTACGGCCACACCCGGATCTGCTTCGGGCCGGTGTAGTGGTTGTAGGCAGCGAAGACAGTGGAGGGCGGGCACACCTCGTCCATCAGCGCCACCCCGAAGAGGGCCGGAGCCGCCGCACGGGCGGCAAAGCTGACCCCGTCGAAGTAGCTCAGGGTGCGGAACACCAGGTCGATGTCGTCGCGGCGGGACCTCACGTAGGCGGCCAGCTCGGCGTACGGTTCCGCGTCGGTGATCTCCGTCGCCCGCCTGACGTCGCACAGAAACGGCACATCGGCCAGGACGGCCGCCACGTCGGGAACCAGCGCCGACACCGCGAGCGCTAGGCCCCCGCCCTGGCTGTGCCCGTAGACGGCGACACGGTGCGGATCGATCTGCGGGTGGGCGCGCGCCGCCTCGACGGCTCGAACGGCGTCGGTCATGAGACGGCGGTAGTAGTACGTCCGCGGGTCGGTCACTCCACGGGTGAGGAACCCCGGGTGCTGGCCCGTCGGCGGCTCCGGGTCGGGGTCGGGGGTGACGCCCGGACGGCCGTCGGCGCCCTGCCCGCGGGCGTCGACGATCAGATGTGCATAGCCGGCCGCACTGAACAGGAGCCTCTCGTACGGCATGCTCCGCCCGTTGCCGTAGCCGAGGAACTCGACGACCGCAGGTAGCGTGCCGGACCGGTGCCTCGGCAGGAGGAGCCACGCCGCGATCGGCTGGCCGCTCCACCCTGAGAACGCAGTGTCGAAGACGTCCACCGTTTCGAGTAGGGCGTCGACAGGGACGAAACTCGCGGCAAGATCGTGCCGGCGCGCCAGGTCGAGCGTTTCGATCCAGAACTCGTCGAAGTCCGGTTCGTCCGTGGGCATCGGCAGGTAGCGTTCGAGCTCGGGTAGTGGCAGGTCGAACTGCGGCACGGCGCTCCCCTCGTCTCCACCCGTGCGAGGGCTGGAGACGACACGCTACCGAGGCCGTGCCTCGCGTCTGGTGCCTCGGCCGCGGAAGGTCAGGACGGCGGCGGGCTCGACTCGACGAACGACCATCCGGCGGCTTCGACCGCACGATGCGCCGGGCCGCTCATGGCCGAGTACGAGACCTCGAAGCCGGAGCGTCGTCCCCTCTGAGTCAGCTCGTTCAGGAACGCCAGGCCCGGTTCGTCCAACGTGGTGACGCCGTGCATGTCGACGACAGCGTGGCTGAGCCCACCGATGCTCTCGAGTTCCGCCACCTCCGCTACGGCGGCGTGCAGTGCGTCAGTCATCTGCTCGTCGATGTCGCCGGAGAGGAACACCACGATCTCGCGCGCTCCCCGGTCGACGACGCGTACCTCGCCCATCGCCCTCACCTCCGTCTCCAGACTGTCGCACCCCGTCGGGGCTTCGGCAATGATCGCCGGCGACGCCGTCCGCCGGGTGCCGCAGTTCCGGTGGCGCGACCTCCTACGCTGATGGGTCATGACCGGCCGGCCGAGAGAGCACGAGGACGACCTTCCCGAGCAGATGCGGGTACGGCGCGAGAAGCGGGCCGAGCTGATCGAGAAGGGCATACCGCCGTACGCCCTCGGGTTCGGGCGCACTCACTCGATCGCCGAGGTACGTGCCGCCCACCCGGACCTGGAACCCGGAGCCGGGACCGGCGAGGTCGTGGCCGTGGCTGGCCGGGTGATCTTCCTGCGCAACACGGGCCGGCTGTGCTTCGCGCGGCTCCGCGGCGGCGGCGGTGCCGAACTGCAGGCGATGCTCTCGCTGGACCGGGTCGGAGAGCAGTCGCTCACGGACTGGAAGCACCTCGTCGACATCGGCGACCACGTCGGTGTCGAGGGCGAGGTCGTGGCCAGCCGGCGGGGTGAGCTGTCGGTCATGGTCGATCGGTGGACGATCACGTCGAAGGCCCTCCGACCGCTTCCGGTCGCGCACAAGGCGCTGGCCGACGAGACCCGCACCCGCCAGCGTTACGTGGACCTCATCGTCAATCCGGCGGCGCGCGAGATGGTGCAGATCAGGGCCACGGTGATTCGGTCCCTACGCGAAACCCTGTCCCGGCGCGGTTATGTCGAGGTCGAGACACCTGTCCTGCAACTCGTCCACGGCGGAGCCGCGGCCCGGCCGTTCCATACCCACCTCAACGCGCTGGACCTGCCGATGACGCTGCGGATCGCTCTGGAACTGCATCTCAAGCGCGTCATCGTCGGTGGTATCGACAAGGTCTTCGAGATCGGCCGGGTCTTCCGCAACGAGGGAATCGACTCCACCCACAGTGGTGAGTTCACGATGCTCGAGGCGTACGAGGCCTACGGCGACTACGACACGATGGCGGCGCTCACCCGGGGCATCGTCGTCGACGCCGCCCGCGCCACCGGTCGGACGGTTGTCCCCGACGGCCGCGGAGGTGAGGTCGATCTCGAGGGTCCATGGAGGGACGTCACCGTTCACTCGGCGATCTCCGCCGTGGTCGGTGAGGACGTCACCGTCGACACATCACCAGACCGCCTGCGTGAGCTCGCCGACAAGTACGAGGTGCGACTCGAGGACGGCTGGGACAGTGGCGAGATCGTGCTCGAACTGTTCGAGAAGCTCGTCGAGCACACCATCGTGGAGCCCACGTTCGTCCGGGACTATCCCGAGTCGGTCCGACCGCTCGCCCGACCGCACCGTGACAGCCCACGGCTGGCCGAGGCCTGGGATCTGGTCATCGCCGGTATCGAGGTCGCGGTGGCCTATTCAGAGCTCGTCGACCCGGTCATCCAACGCGAGCGTCTGATCGCGCAGTCACAACGCGCCGCCCGGGGCGATCCCGAGGCAATGGATCTCGACGAGGACTTCCTGCGTGCTCTCGAGTACGGAATGCCCCCCGCCGGGGGAATGGGCCTGGGTGTCGACCGGCTGGTGATGTTACTCACGGGCACCGGTATTCGTGACACCATCCTTTTCCCATTGGTCAAGCCTGAATGAAGGCAACTCCGTCGATCCGGGGCGCCTCGTGACTGTCGACGGACCCCGCCCGCCGAGCTATGTCGGCCCGGCGGGTGTGCACGCGCAGACGTTGCCGCCATCCGCCGTCTTGTCGATGCCTAGTCGCCATCCCGGATTCCGTTGTCGAACAAGACCGTCACCTTTGCGGGGACGTCAAGGAATTCTGGGTTGCGGGAGGATCCAGAGAGCGGCGGAGCTGATCGACTGCTGTGCCCTCCACGTGATGTGGGGCGACCTCGCCGAGGTGCGCGCGCTGGCTCCTGACCCTCCCCGGACCGGTCGTGCGGAGGGAATGCCGTGGTGACGTAACCGTTTGCGGTGGCCACGAGGTGGGAGTGTCGCGCGTGTTCTGACGTTCGAGGTCGACTCTTCGCCGGGCACGGTTGCGAGATGCTGGAGAGCACGCCGGTCGAACCCGATGCGTTCAGTTACCGCGTTCTTACGACGAGCGTCTCCGAGTTGCTTGATCTCGACGGTCAAGCCGAACGCGCTAGGCAGCGCGCGTATGTTGCGGCTCTGATCCGGGCCCGCAGTACCGACATGTTGCTTTTGCAGCTTCGATGGCGTAGAAACTAAGATCGCATCGCGTGTAATACTCTCGAGAACACCGGGAAAGGACCCCACATGGCGCAAAGAGTGCAGGTGCTTCTGGTCGACGACATCGACGGGGGCAACGCCGACGAGACAGTGAGTTTCTCCTTGGACGGCGTCGCCTATGAACTCGACCTGTCGAAGAAGAATGCCGGCAAGCTGCGTGACACGTTCGCGCCCTATGTGGGTTCGGCCCGCCGGGTCAGCAGGCGTGGGGGTCGCGGGCGTGGCCGCTCCGGCGCAGGGCGGAGCACCGACACCGCGTCGGTTCGCCAATGGGCGCGCGACCAGGGACTCAAGGTCAGCGACCGCGGCCGGATCCCGGCCGACGTCGTGGCCCGCTACGAGGCCGCGCACAACTGAGTCAGCCGCGTGCTCCGGCCGGGCCCCAGGTCACCTCTCGTCGCCACGCGCTCCTGGGTCCGTTCGTTGCCTCGTGCTGACGGACGTACTCACCAGCGATGCGATCGGGCTCGAAGCCTGCAGCGCCCAGCACACCGTCGATGGTCACGGTGACGACGTGGATGCCGTCTGGCGCGAGTTCAGCGGCCAGCGAGAAGGCGAGGTTACGGACGGCGGCCTTCTGCACCGCGAGCGCCGCCGACCAGGTGGAGCCGGTGAGCGCACTGCCCCCACCGGTCACGAGAATCGTTCCGCGGCCGGCCCGGCGCATCGCGGGTGCAACCTCCTGCGCCGCCACAAGGAGCGATCCGGCGGCGAGCCGCACCCCGTCGATCAGCGCGGCCTGCGTGGTGCGGGTGGGCGGCGCCTCGACCGCGATCGACGGGTTGTGGACGAGAACCGTCGGCTCGCCGTATCGGTCGCGGATCTCGGTGAAGGCGGCGCGTAGCGACACCTCGTCCGAGGCGTCCGCGCCGACGGTGCCGACCTCGCCACCGGCTCCGGACCTCACCGAGGCCGCGATGTCGGCGAGTCGCCGGGCATCACGAGCCAGCAGGACCACGTGGTCGCCGCGATCGGCGAAGGCGGCCGCCACGGCACGGCCCAAGCCCGGACCCGCTCCGATCACCGTGACCAGATCGCTGTCGTTCATGGTGCTACCTCACAGCTGAGGGAACGGGTCGTCGGGCATGCCGGCCGGTCCCTCGAGCTCGGCGTCGGCGGCGGCGACCTCCGCGGCGTACTCCTCGTCGACCTCGAAGATCATGCCGCCGAGTTCGAACGCAGGTCCGAGCGACGACTCGAGTGGCCCCAGGCGTGTGGTGCGGGGGAAGCGCCCCCAGACCTGGTCCGGACGGTTTCGGCGCAGGAACTTGCCGGTGACGAGGACGATCGCACGGTCGGTGACCGCGACGAAGAAGGGGGCGGCTGCGATCCCGATCGACATCACGGCTGAGGTCGCGGGGAACAGGTAGCGGATCTGCTCACCGGGCTCGAGCAGCTCCTGGCAACGCTCCCGCACGCTTGGCGGAAGGGGCAACGGACATCACCTCCGGCGCGGCGGCGAGTCGTCGGCCGTGAAGATCGTCGTGAAGGTGTGAGCAGCATGCCACGCTGTCACATCGTCACGACGATCTTCACACCACGCCAGGACGGCCCCACGGCTAGGCTGCGCGCGTGGACGATCCTTCCGCTTCCGCCCCGACGGCGGGCCCCACGCTGCGTGTCGTCAGTGGCACGGTGAGCCTTCGCGAACGCATCGCACTGCCTCCGGGTGCGGTGGTGACGGTCCGGGTCGCCGACGTCTCCCGGGCCGACGGTCCGGCGGTGATCCTCGCGCAGAATGCGATCGCGGTGTCGGGGCAGGTGCCGGTGCCGTTCGAGCTCGCGGTCGATGCCGCCGATGTCGACGAGCGCGCCGACATCGCGGTGTGGGCCAGGCTTCGCTCGGCCGTCGGTACCTGGGTCAGCGACACTCACACGCCCGTGCTCACCCGTGGCGCCGGCAACACCGCTGACGTCATCGTGCGCCGCACGAACGACACCTGACCTCGGCCCCGACCTCGAACCTCGGCTCGCGCGTGTACGCGACGCCGAACGCGTCTGGCCCGCCTGGTCGGAGCGGGAACGAGGGTGACGTGAGTACTCCCGATCACCTCCCGCCTCACGCCGCGCCCCGCCGGTGCGCCCGGTCACCTCCCACCTCGGCCGAGCGCCAATCGCGTTCGCCCGTGGCGGAAGCCGGCGGTAGGGAGGAACGACGTCGGGTAGGACGGGTGTTGTGCAGTCATGGCCGGTCCCGGCTACCGTCGTATGACGACCGCAGACGGGCGCCGGGTGAGGGTTAGCATGCGGGTACGGGCGGACCGGGAGAGCCCCGGCACACCCAGACCGCTCGGTGAGGAGCGCCGCTGATGTTCGAGAGGTTTACCGACCGCGCGAGGCGCGTCGTGGTCCTGGCTCAGGAAGAGGCCAGGATGCTCAACCACAACTACATCGGTACCGAGCACATCCTCCTCGGCCTGATCCATGAGGGCGAGGGTGTGGCGGCGAAGGCGCTCGAGAGCCTCGGCGTGTCGCTGGACGCTGTCCGTACTCAGGTCGAGGAGATCATCGGCCAGGGGCAGCAGGCGCCCAGCGGGCACATCCCGTTCACGCCGCGGGCGAAGAAGGTCCTCGAGCTGAGCCTGCGCGAGGCGCTGCAGCTCGGCCACAACTACATCGGTACCGAGCACATCCTGCTCGGCCTGATCCGCGAGGGTGAGGGCGTCGCCGCCCAGGTGCTGGTCAAGCTCGGAGCCGATCTCAACCGGGTCCGCCAGCAGGTCATCCAGTTGCTCTCGGGCTACCAGGGTGGCAAGGAGGCCGCGACCGCGGGGGCCGGTCCGCAAGGCGAGGCGCCGTCCACGTCGCTCGTCCTCGACCAATTCGGCCGTAACCTCACCCAGGCGGCCCGCGAGGGCAAGCTCGACCCGGTCATCGGGCGCGAGAAGGAGATCGAGCGGGTCATGCAGGTGCTGTCCCGCCGCACCAAGAACAACCCCGTTCTCATCGGCGAGCCGGGCGTGGGCAAGACCGCGGTCGTCGAGGGCCTGGCGCAGAATGTGGTGAAGGGCGAAGTTCCCGAGACGCTCAAGGACCGCCAGCTCTACACCCTCGACCTCGGAGCGCTGGTCGCCGGTTCCCGCTACCGCGGCGACTTCGAGGAGCGGTTGAAGAAGGTCCTCAAGGAGATCCGCACTCGCGGCGACATCATCCTGTTCATCGACGAGATCCACACCCTGGTCGGCGCTGGTGCCGCCGAGGGTGCCATCGACGCCGCGTCGATCCTGAAGCCGATGCTGGCCCGTGGCGAGCTGCAGACGATCGGCGCCACGACGCTGGACGAGTACCGCAAGTACGTCGAGAAGGACGCCGCCCTCGAGCGGCGGTTCCAGCCGATCCAGGTCAAGGAGCCGACGCTCGCCCACACCATCGAGATCCTCAAGGGCCTGCGCGACCGCTACGAGGCGCACCACCGCGTCTCCATCACCGACGCAGCCCTGGTGGCCGCGGCCCAGCTCGCCGACCGCTACGTCTCCGACCGGTACCTTCCGGACAAGGCGATCGATCTCATCGACGAGGCCGGCTCGCGGCTGCGCATCCGTCGCATGACGGCGCCACCGGATCTGCGTGAGTTCGACGAGCGGATCGCCGAGGTCCGCCGCGAGAAGGAGTCCGCGATCGACTCGCAGGACTTCGAGAAGGCCGCCTCGCTGCGCGATCGTGAGAAGCAGCTGATCGGCCAGAAGGCCGAGCGTGAGAAGCAGTGGAAGGCCGGCGACCTCGACGTCGTCGCCGAGGTCGACGACGAGTTGATCGCGGAGGTCCTCGCCACCGCGACGGGCATCCCGGTCTTCAAGCTCACCGAGGAGGAGACCTCACGGCTGCTCCACATGGAGGACGAGATCCACAAGCGGATCATCGGTCAGGAGGACGCCATCGCGGCGCTGTCCAAGTCGATCCGCCGCACCCGCGCCGGCCTGAAGGACCCCAAGCGGCCGGGTGGCTCGTTCATCTTCGCGGGCCCGTCGGGAGTCGGGAAGACCGAGCTGTCCAAGGCCCTGTCCGAGTTTCTCTTCGGCGACGAGCACGCGCTCATCCAGCTCGACATGAGCGAGTTCTCCGAGAAGCACACCGTGTCGCGGCTGTTCGGCTCGCCACCGGGCTACGTCGGCTACGAGGAGGGTGGCCAGCTCACCGAGAAGGTGCGCCGGCGCCCGTTCTCCGTGGTCCTGTTCGACGAGGTCGAGAAGGCCCACCCGGACATCTTCAACTCGCTGCTGCAGGTGCTCGAGGACGGCCGCCTCACCGACGCCCAGGGCCGGGTCGTCGACTTCAAGAACACCGTGATCATCATGACCACGAACCTCGGCACCCGCGACATCAGCAAGGGTCAGGGGCTCGGCTTCTCCTCCGGCTCCGAGGCCGACGGCGACTACGACCGGATGAAGGCCAAGGTCATCGAGGAGCTCAAGCAGCACTTCCGGCCCGAGTTCCTCAACCGGGTCGACGACGTCATCGTCTTCCACCAGCTCACCCAGGAGGAGATCGTCCGGATCGTCGACCTGATGATCAGTCAGGTCGACACCCGGCTGCACGACAAGGACATGGGCCTCGAGCTCACCCAGGCCGCGAAGGAGCTGCTCGCCCGGCACGGGTTCGACCCGGTGCTCGGCGCCCGGCCGCTGCGCCGGACCATCCAACGCGAGATCGAGGACACCTTGTCGGAGAAGATCCTCTTCGGCGAGCTCAAGGCCGGAGAGATCGTGGTGGTCGACGTCGAGGGCGAGGGTCGGGAAGCCGACTTCACCTTTGTGGGCAGCCCGAAGTCCGAGTTGCCCGAGGTGGCAGTGGTCGAACCCGCGACGACGGGCGGCAGCCGCCGGCGCGCCGCGGCCGCCGGAGAGGCTGAATGAACCGCCGGCGTTGACGATCGAGGGGCCTGCACTCATACCGGTGCGGGCCCCTCGGCATGAGCCGCGCTCGGCCCTTGTCGTCGCGGTCGCCGCGGACGCCGGGTGGACGTGCAGCGGCTGAGCGCATCAGGAGGCAATGGCGTATGTCCGACGACCTGGCGGCCTACCGCGCAGCGGCCGTGCTCTACGACGCGGGAGATCCGATCGGAGCTGCGCGCGAGCTGGAACCGTTGCTTGCCGACGACTCGACTCCGAAGTCTGTGCTCGAGCTGGCCGGCCGGGCGTACTTCCGCTCGGCGCAGCTCGGGCGGGCCGAGGAGGCGTTCGGACGTCTCGTGGAAAGCGACCCCAGCGACGCGTACGCCCGCTTCGCACTCGGCCGGACGCTCGAACGCCAACGTCGCCGCGACGAGGCAGCGGCCTGCTACCGCATCGCCGCTGCGATGGATCCCCAGGACGACTACCTCGCGGCCCTCGAACGGGTGAGCTCCTCGCGTCGACAATCGGGAGCGTGAGCGTCGCGGATCAGCCGACCGGGAGCCGGTATCGTCCGCCCGCGAGCGGCTCGACCAGGCCATCGGCCACCAGAGCCGCGAGCGCCCGCTCACGCTGAACCGGGTCCTGGGGCCAGGCGTCGTCCAACCGGGCCTTCTCGACGGTCCGCTCGTCGCCGCGCATGACGGCCATCAGCCGCCCTCTGGCCTGCCGGTCGGTGCCCGACCATGGTTGTCCACGGCGGGTCGGGCCCACGGCGGCCGGGGCACCGGCGAGCCGCCAGGTGCACGCGGTGGCCAGTGGGCACGCGTCGCAGCGCGGCGACCGGGCGGTGCAGACCAGCGCGCCCAACTCCATGACAGCGACCGCCCAGGCCGCCGCCGTTGCCGCGTCTTCGGGCATCAGCGACTCGGCTCGGCGGCGTTCGGCTGCCGTCGTCGTCGGCGACGGCCGGGCCACGCCGGCGACGGCGCGCGCGAGGAAGCGCCGAACGTTGGTGTCGAGCACCGCGTGACGATGCCCGAACGCGAACACCGCCGTCGCCGCCGCCGTGTAGTCGCCGACACCCGGGAGGGCCAGGAGCTCGTGATACGAGGTCGGCACCGCGCCACCGTGCCGTTCGACGATCGCGTTCGCCGCCGCGTGCAGCCGGAGAGCACGCCTGGGGTATCCGAGCCGTCCCCAGCCACGGATGGCCTCGCCCGGCTCTTCGGCCGCCAGGTCGGCCGGCTCCGGCCACCGGGTCAGCCATGCGCGCCAGACCGGCTCGACCCGGGTGACCGGTGTCTGTTGGAGCATGACCTCGCTCACCAGCACGCCCCATGGTCGGCGGTCGGGTGAGCGCCACGGCAGGTCGCGCGCATGGTCCCGGTACCACGCGATGACGGTGTCGTGCACGGAGGCGTGGTCCGGGTCAGACGTAGCGCTCGAGGATGCTCGACTCGGCCAGCCGGGACAGCCCCTCGCGCACGCTGCGGGCCCGCGACTCGCCCACGCCGTCGACGGTCTGGAGATCGTCGATGCTGGCTGCCAGCAGCTTCTGCAAGCCGCCGAAATGATCGACCAGCCGCTCGATCACCGCGCTCGGCAGGCGCGGCACGCGGGCCAGCAGGCGATATCCGCGCGGACTCACGGCGGCGTCGAGCTGTTCGCCTCCCCCGGCGAAGCCGAGCGCCCGGGCTACGGCCCCCAGGTCGAGCAGGTCGATGGCCGACAGCCCATCGAGCTCGGCGACGACTCCCGCGACTGTGCGCGGACGCCGACCCGACTGGGTCGGCAGGTAGTCGCGGGCCACCAGCTCTCGGTCGACGTCGACCCCGGCCACGAGCTCGTCGAGCTGGAGGCTCAGCAGCCGGCCGTCGGTGCCGAGCTCGACCACGTAGCCCTCGATCTCACTGGCGATCCGGCGAACCATCTCGAGGCGTTGTGCGACCGCTGCAACATCGCGCACAGTGACGAGGTCCTCGATCTCGAGCGCGGACAGTGTGCCCGAGACCTCGTCGAGTCGCAGCTTGTAGCGCTCGAGCGTGGCAAGCGCCTGGTTGGCGCGGGAGAGGATCTGGCCCGCATCCTCGAGTACGTAGCGGATGTCGTCGACGTAGATCGCGACGATACGCATGGACTGGCTGACCGAGATGACCGGGATGCCGGTCTGCTTCGCCACCCGCTCCGCCGTGCGGTGCCGGGTTCCGGACTCGGTGGTGAGGATCGAGGGATCTGGTACCAGCTGGGTGGCCGCCCGAAGGATCTTGGTGCACTCGCTGTCGACGACGATGGCGCCGTCCATCTTCGCCAGTTCTCGCAGCCCCGTGGCGGAGAAATCGACATCCAGTGTGAATCCGCCGGTACAGATGGCGTCGATGGTCTGGTCGAAGCCGAGAACGACGAGGGCGCCGGTGCGCCCGCGCAGGATCCGTTCGAGCCCCTCGCGCAGGGCGGTACCTGGCGCCACGGCGGCCAACGCCAGGCGCAACTTGGTCTCGACTTCGCCTCGATCGCTTGCTGGCACGTGACCCCCGCGTCACCGTCGTCGACGTCGGGCGACAGTGTACGGCGCCCTGAGGCGGCGTCGACAGCCAGCGTCGGCCGCGTCGCCGGTCCGTGGCTCGGACATCCGGTCAGCGCAGAGAGACGACCGGTGCCGGACGCCTGGCGGCGTCGAGCGCGGCAGCGACGTCGCCGACCTCGACCACCCGGATGCCGGCCGGAACCGGGCCCGGCTCGGGCGGAACGAGCGCGCGGGTGAACCCCATTCGCTCGGCCTCGGCCAGGCGTCTCTGGATGCCGGTGACCCGTCGGATCTCGCCGGCAAGACCGACCTCGCCGATGGCCACCAGACCCGGGGGCAGCGGCAGGTCGCGGGCACCGCTGGCGACGGCGACCATCAGCGCGAGATCGCCGGCGGGCTCGGCCAGGCGTGCACCGCCAACCGTCGCGGCATAGACGTCCTGGCCGCTCAGGGAGACGCCGCCGCGGCGATCGAGCACCGCCAGCACCATGGCCACCCGGGAGGCGTCGAGGCCGCTGGTGGCGCGACGCGGCGTACCCAGCGAGGACGGCGCGACCAGCGCCTGGACCTCCGCCAGCAACGGTCGGCGGCCCTCGAGCGTGACTGTGATGCAGGTGCCGGGAACCGCGTCGGCATGGCGGGACAGGAACAGGCCGGTGGGATCGGGCATCGAGGTGATGCCGGTGTCGGACAGGTCGAAGCAGCCGACCTCGTCGGCCGCGCCGTAGCGGTTCTTGACTGTGCGCACCAAGCGCAGTCGTGAATGGCGCTCGCCCTCGAACTGGAGCACGACGTCGACGAGGTGCTCGAGGACCCTTGGCCCGGCGATCGAGCCGTCCTTGGTCACATGCCCGACCAGGATCGTGGCGATGCCGCGATTCTTCGCCACGCGGATGAGCGCCGCGGCGACCTCGCGCACCTGGGTCACGCCGCCGGGTGCGCCGTCGGTGTCCGCCCGCGACACCGTCTGAACCGAGTCGACGACCAGCAGTGAGGGCTTGACCTGCTCGACCTGGCCCAGGATGGCCGCGAGGTCGGTCTCCGCCGCGAGGAACAGGCCGTCGGCCAACGCCGCCGTCCGCTCGGCGCGCAGGCGCACCTGGGCCGCCGACTCCTCGCCGGTGACGTAGAGTGCGAGGCCGGCCGTCGAGGCCCAGCACGCGGCGACCTCGAGGAGCAGGGTCGACTTGCCGACGCCCGGCTCGCCGGCCAGCAGGACGACGGCACCCTGCACGAGCCCGCCACCAAGGGCCCGGTCGAGCTCGTCGACCCCGGTGGGCCGGGACCGCGCCGCCTCCAGCCCGATGGCGCCGATCGGGCGAGCCGGCTGCGTCACCGGCGCCGGTGCGAGCGCGGTGGCGCGAGCGGCGCCGACCTCGTCGAGGCTGCCCCAGGCCTGGCACTCGCCGCAGCGCCCGACCCACTTGGACGTGGACCAGCCGCACTCACCGCACCGGTAGGTCAGGGCCGTCTTCGCCATGGCGGCCACCGTAGGGGTACCGACCGACACCCTCCCGGGGCCGCTGCGTCCGTGTGCTGCTCAGAAGCGGTGCCAGAACAGGTTGACCGCGTAGTCGACGCTGGTACCGCTGTGGTCGGCGAGGACGGCATCGGCGATCTCCGGGGCGAACTCGATCCGCACGACCGCCTCGAAAGCCGCCCGGTCGGGCTGTTCCAGGGTGATGTCCAGCGGGAGGCGGTGCCAGCCCTGCCGGGCCCAGAACCGCTCGACCGCGGCGGGGTCGTACCGAGGCAGCGCGCGCCGGAACCATGCGCCGAACGTCGAACACGAGGCGTCGTTGTCGACCACGAACGCGGTTCCGCCCCGGCGAACCACGCGCGCGAGCTCGGCGATGCCCGGCTCGCATCCCGGCCCGAAGAAGTACGCCCAGCGCGCGTGGGCGACGTCCGCTGCCGCAGCCGGCAGGGGGAGTAGCTGTGCCGTCCCCGGCAGGACGTCGATCCGGTCCCGCGGCGTGGGCTCCAGCGCTCGTACCCGCTCCCGGGCCCTGGTCGCCGTAGCTGCGTGCGGTTCGACGCCGATGACCCGCGCGGCGGTGGAGGCGAACCTGGGCAGGTGGAACCCGGTGCCGCAGCCGACGTCGACGACGGTCTGATCGGCCCAGTCGTGAATCGCGCGCATCGCGGCCTCGATCACGCCGGCGCGATCGACGCCGCGGTTCTCGGCCTCGTAGACGCCCGGGTGGTTCCAGATGTTCGGGCTGGGGATCACCCCACCGCGGCGGCTCACACCGAGGCGGGCGGAGTCGCATCAGCATGACGCTGCGCGTGGGCGGTCGCGGGGTGGACCAGGAGCGGCAACTGCGCCGACAGGTGCGCCGCGCAGTGCCGGGCGAGCTCGGCGTAGGCCGCGTTCCCCATCAGCGCCCGCAGCTCGGGCTCGCAGGACACGTACACGGGTTCGGCGCCCACGTGCGCCTCCGCCGACCCGCTGCAGTACCAGTCCAGCTCGTGTCCGCCCGACCCCCAGGATCTGCGGTCGTACTCCCCGATCGTGATCTCCAGGTAGGACGTCCCGTCGGGCCGCTCGGCGTCACGGTAGGCCCGGCGGATCGGCAACTGCCAACAGACGTCGGGCTTGGTCTCCAGCGGATGCCGGCCGGTGCGGAGTGCGTAGGCGTGCAGAGCACACCCGGCTCCCGCCGTGAAGCCGGGACGGTTGAGGAAGATGCACGCGCCGTCGACGACCCGGGTCTTGCGCTCGCCGTCGTCGTCCTTCTCGATGATGCCGCCGCGGAGGCCCTCCTCGCGTAGCTGCCAGTCACCGGGACCGAGGCGGGCGACGAAGCGCCGCACCCGCTTCTCGTCCTTGCGGTCGGCGAAGTGGGCGCCGTGCGTGCAGCACCCGTCGTCGGGACGATCTGCATAGACGCCTTGGCATCCGCGACCGAAGATGCACGTCCACCGGGAGGTGAGCCAGGTCAGGTCACAGCGCAGCACCTGATCGGCATTCGCGGGGTCCGGGAACTCCACCCAGGCCCTCGTGACATCCAGGGGTGATTCCACGACCCGAGCCTAGGCCCGATCGAAACGTCGGCGAGCGGTCGGCTGGGCCGCTGGCCTGAACCGCGCAACGTCGGTGAACCGGGGCCGGATGCGAGGTCTCCCATGACGATCGAGGCACACGACCCGCATCATCTGCCGCAGGCGGACCTGCGGGACAAGGGTCTGTCGCACAATGCGGTCGGTCTCATCGGTGGCACCGTGTTGGGATCTCGTCCGTGGCGCCCGCGTACGCCCTGACGGCGACCATCGGAATCCTGGTGGCCGAGGCGGGCACGACGATGCCGGTCGTCATCATCGCCGGGTTCCTGCCGATGTTCTTCGCGGCGTACGCCTACCGCGAACTGAACAAGGTGGCGCCCGACTGCGGTACGTCGTTCACCTGGACGACCAAGGCGTTCGGGCCGTACGTGGGGTGGCTCGGTGGGTGGGCCGCCGTTCTCGCCACCGTGATCGTGCTGTCGAACCTGGCCGGCGTTGCGGTCCAGTTCTTCTACCAGTTCCTCGGCGATCTGCTGAACAACCCGATCTCGGGGCGCTGTGGGAGAACAAGCTGGTCAACGTCCTGACCTGCCTGGCCTTTCTCGCCGTCGCCACCTGGGTCGCGTACCGCGGCATCACCACCACGGAGATGGTCCAGTTCGTGCTCGTGGGCTTCCAGCTGGTCCTGCTGCTGATCTTCGCGTTGGTCGCACTCGTCAACGCCGGCGACTCCGAGACCGGACTCGGCTTCAGCCTCGACTGGTTCAGCCCGTCCGGCTTGACCCTCTCCGCATTCGTGGCCGGCCTGTCCGGGTCGATCTTCGCCTTCTGGGGATGGGACACGAGCCTGACGGTCAACGAGGAGTCCAAGGAGTCGGAGAAGATCCCTGGCCGCGCGGCTCTGCTCTGCGTGGTGTCGATCCTGCTGACGTATCTGCTGGTCGCCGTCGCCACGCAGATGTACGCCGGCGTCGGCACCGAGGGACTCGGGCTGGGGAACGAGACGATCTCCGACAACGTGTTCGGCGCGCTGGCCGAGCCAGTCCTCGGCAGCCCACTGGACCTGTTCCTCTTCCTCGCCGTCATCGCTTCCAGTGCGGCGAGCCTGATCACCACCTTCCTGCCGAGTTCGAGCACGATGCTGGCGATGGGCACCTACCGCGCGTTCCCGCAGCGCTTCGCCACGGTGCACCCCCGCTACCTCACGCCGTCCTACGCCACGATCGCCGCCGGCATCGGTGTGGGTCTGTTCTACGCGGTGCTCACGTTCGCCAGCGAGAACTCGCTCGGAATAAAGATTTGCCTTTTCTACGGGCTGACCGCGTCGCGTGCATCTGGTACTTCCGCAACGAGCTCTTCAACGACACGGCGAGCTTCGTCTTCAAGTTGCTGTTCCCACTGCTCGGTGGTCTCGGGCTGCCGGGATCCCGCGTACTTCCGCGGTGAGACCCTGCAGAGGGATACGCCGAACCGTCCGCTTCCGCCGTTCGGCAGCGCTGGCCCGACCTCGTCGTGCGAGCACTTCGGTATCCCGATCCACCGGTCCAGACCCTGCTGTCCGCATCGGCGGGTGCAGACATGCTGGTGCTCGGTTCCCGGGGACTCGAGGGCTTCCGAGGACTGCTCATGGGCTCCACCGCCATGCAGGTCGTGCCGTGGGCGCACTGCCCGGTCGTCGTCGTCCACCCGCCCCGCGAGTCCGACGAGGGGGAACCCCTCCATCCTGGCCAGGTCGTGCTCGGGTACGACGCATCGGAACAGGCCGATGCTGCCGCCGTTCTCGCGTTCGGCCACGCCCGCGCGATCGGTAGCGGCGTGGTCGCCGTCGCCGTCGACAAGGCCCGAGGTGAGCCGGATCGAGGACGTCGACCCCGCGACGGCACCGCTCGGGTCGTCGCAGGCCGGATACTGGGCGCCGCTGCGCGTCATCGCCGAGGAGTTCCCTGACGTCCCGGTGCGGTTCCGGCACGGCCGCGGTCGACCCGCCGGAGTCCTCGTCGACGAGTCGCACGGCTGTGCACTGGCGGTCGTCGGCGCCCGCGGACTGGGCGGGTTCGTCGGCTTGTTGATGGGATCGGTGAGCCAGCAGGTGCTGGCCCATGCCGACTGCCCGGTCGCCGTCGTCAGACCGGCGGTCTCGGAGTGACGGTAGCGTCGTCGCATGCGGCTCGCAGTGCTCGACGTGGGCTCGAACACCGTGCACCTGTTACTCGTCGACGCGTATCCCGGCGCCCGGCCCCTACCTGCCTACAGCCACAAGATCGAGCTGCTCCTGTCTGAGCTTCTCGATGACAAGGGCCGTGTGACGAGCGAGGGCATCGACCGTCTGGTCGCATTCTGTGCCGAGGCGATGGAGATCGCCGAGGACAAGGGCGCGGAGTCGATGCTCGCGTTCGCGACGTCGGCGCTGCGCGAGGCCACCAACGGGGACAAGGTCATCGAGCGCATCCGCGAGAAGACCGGGCTCGACCTGCGGGTGCTCGGCGGCGAGGACGAGGCTCGGTTGACCTTCCTGGCCGTCCGCCGGTGGTACGGGTGGTCCAGTGGGCGCCTGCTGTGCCTCGACATCGGCGGCGGCTCGCTCGAGATCGCGGTCGGCATCGACGAGGACCCGGACGCCGCCGCCTCGCTGCCCCTCGGTGCGGGCCGGCTCACCCGCAGCTGGTTCACCGCGGACCCGCCGCCCAAGTCCGAGATCCGTGAACTGCGCCGCCACGTCCGGGCGCAGGTGGCGTCGGCGGTCGGAGCGGTCAGTAGGTTCGGCCGACCCGACAGGGCGGTCGCGACGAGCAAGACGTTCCGCTCGATCGCCCGGGCTGCCGGAGCGGCACCCTCGGATGAGGGCCCGTATGTCCGCCGCACGCTCGAGCACGACGCCGTGGCCGACCTGGTTTCCAGGTTCGCCGGGATGGGCGCGGCGGACCGGTCCCGGCTGCCCGGCGTATCGACCAAACGGGCACCACAGTTGCTGGCCGGAGCGATCGTCGCCGACGCGGCCATGGACCTGTTCGACCTCGACTCGCTGGACATCTGCCCCTGGGCGTTGCGCGAAGGCGTGATCCTCCGCCGCCTGGACAACCTGCCCGATGCCGATGCATAGCGCGCCGGCGCGCGACTGACCCGCCTACGCTGAGACCCGTGACCGAACCACGTCGGGACCTGACGGAGATGCTGCGCATTCCCGATGCGCCGGTTGGCCTGTCGACCGCGTCGGTGTACCCGCAGGGCGCCGCCGTGGCGTTCGACATGGCCGAGTCACTCGGCTACGACGGCGTGGAGGTCATGGTCTGGACCGACCCGGTCAGCCAGGACATCGGCATGGTCGAGGACCTGGCCCAACAGCACCGGCTACCCGTGCTGTCGATCCACGCCCCCTGCCTGCTCATCACGCAACGCGTCTGGTCGCCCGATCCCTGGGAGCGTCTCACCCGTACCGTCGACGCAGCGCGGCGCCTCGGCGCTCCGACCGTCGTCGTCCACCCCCCGTTCCGCTGGCAGCGTGACTACGCCCGGCGCTTCGTGTCCGGCGTCGCCGACCTGGAGAAGGAGACCGGCATCGCGATCGCGGTCGAGAACATGTACCCATGGCGGGCGGCCGGTCGGGAGATCGCCGCATACGCACCCGACTGGGATCCCACCGACGAGCCCTATGCGCACAACACGCTGGACCTCTCGCACACCGCCGTGTCCGGCTCGAACGCCCTGGCCATGGCCGACGCGCTCGGCGACCGACTGGCTCACGTCCACCTCGCCGACGGCACCGGCTCGGCACGCGACGAACACCTGGTTCCGGGCCGCGGAAACCAGCCCTGTGGCGCGCTGCTCGAGCGGCTCGCTCAGCGGGGTTGGTCCGGCGCGATCGTGGTCGAGGTCGGGACCCGGCGGGCGCGCACACCGGACGAGCGGGAGGCGGATCTTGCCGAGGCGCTGGCCTTCGCGCGGCTCAACCTGGCCACGGCACTGGTCGACACGGCCTTTGCGGTCGCCTCCGACGGCACCGCCGAGCAGGTGCTCCGCGGGTCCGTTCCATGAGCGTGCCCACGGTCAGGTCCGGTCTGCGGCCGGCTCCGTGGGCGAGGCCGACATGATCAAGGCGGGTGTGCCGGCGCGGCCCCGCAGCCGTGGCCGCGCCGGGCGGCGTCCCGGTGGGCCGGACACGCGCGGCGAGATACTGTCGGCGGCTCGGGCCGAGTTCGCCGAGCGTGCGTACGACCGGGCGTCGATTCGGGCCATTGCCGGGCGGGCGGGCGTGGACCCGGCGCTGGTCCACCACTACTTCGGCACCAAGGAACAGTTGTTCCTCGAGGCGATGGAACTCCCGTTCTCACCTCCGGATGTCGCCGGCGAGATCCTCACGGGACCCTTGGACGGCGCCGGTGAGCGGGCGGTGCGCGCCTTCTTCGCGGTGTGGGGTGATCCGGTTCGGCGGGCACCCATTCTTGCCATGCTGCGTTCGGCCATGAGCAACGAAGCGGCGGCTACGCTGCTCCGCCAGTTCGCGCGGCGGTCCATCCTCAGCCGAGTGGTGGCCGGGCTGGACCTGCCCGACCGCGAACTCCGGGTCGAGGCTGCGGTCTCCCACCTGATCGGCCTGGCCTTGATGCGCTATGTGATCAAGCTCGAGCCACTGGCGTCGATCTCGGACGCCGAACTGGTGGACCTGGTCGGACCGGTGATCCAGCACTACTTCGACGTGTGAGGCCATGGCCACACGAATGCTTGACGGCCGGTAGGTTCGAGGAGAATTATTCAACGTATGATGAATTACGCTTCTGGGCGGGCAGCCAAGGCACCGGCCGGCGAGCGGCGAGCAGGCGATGCCATCCGGATCAGCGGGTTGCGGGTCGTGCGCGGCACCCGGGTGGTACTCGACGAGTTCGACCTGGTGGTGCGCCCGGGCACGCTCACCGGGTTGCTGGGACCGTCGGGCTCGGGCAAGTCCACGCTGATGCGAGCCATCGTCGGAGTCCAGCAGATTGCCGGTGGTCAGGTCGACGTGCTCGGGCTGCCGGCCGGATCGCTCCCGTTGCGTCGTCGGGTCGGCTACATGACCCAGTCGCCCAGCGTCTACGGCGACCTGACGGTCCGCGAGAACCTTCGGTACTTCGCCGATGTTCTCGGCACGACGCGCGCCTCCGTGGACCGAACGATCGAGCAGGTCGATCTCACCTCGCACGCCGACGACCTGGTGAACAACCTCTCGGGAGGCGAGGAGTCACGGGCGTCGCTTGCCGTTGCGCTCCTCGGCGAGCCCGAACTGCTCGTGCTCGACGAGCCGACGGTCGGCCTCGACCCGGTGCTGCGTCGAGACCTGTGGACGCTGTTCAACGCGCTCGCGGATGACGGAGTCACGCTCCTCGTGTCGAGCCACGTCATGGACGAGGCCGAGCGATGCCCACGCCTGCTGCTCCTACGCGAGGGCAGGGTGATGGCCGACGACACCCTGGCCGGACTGCTCGAGAGCACGGGCGCTACCGACGCCGAGCACGCGTTCCTTCATCTGATCGACAAGGGAGCGCGCCGATGAACGTCCGCATCACCATCGCCACGGCGCGGAGGGTGCTCACGCAGCTGCGCCATGACCCGCGCACGCTGGCGCTGCTCCTGTTGGTGCCATCCGTCCTGATGACCCTGCTCTGGTGGGTGTACGAGGGCGGGCAGGTGTTCAACCAGATCGGGCCCGCGCTGCTCGCTCTGTTCCCGTTCGTCGCCATGTTCCTCGTGACCTCGGTCGCCACGCTGCGCGAGCGAACATCGGGGACGCTGGAGCGGCTGCTGACACTGCCCATCGGCAAGCTGGACTTCCTGGTCGGCTACGCGCTGGCCTTCGGGTTGATGGCGACGTTGCAGGCGCTGATCGCGTCGACGCTGGCCGTTGCCGTCCTCGGTATGGACGTGGCCGGCCCGACCTGGCTGCTCGTCACCGTCGCCGTACTGGATGCCCTGCTCGGCATGGCGCTCGGCCTGTTCGTCAGTGCGTTCGCCGCCACCGAGTTCCAGGTCGTCCAGTTCATGCCCGCCCTCGTGCTGCCACAGCTCCTGCTCTGCGGACTGCTGGTCCCGAGGGACGAGTTGCCCGACGTGCTCAGCGCGGTGTCCAACGTCCTCCCGCTCTCCTACGCGATCGACGCGATGACCGAGGTGCAGACGGCGGCCCAGCCGGTCATCTGGGGCTACGCCACGATCATCGCCGGCTTTGCGGTCGGCATGCTCGCCCTCGGTGCCGCCACCCTCCGCCGCCGGACGCCCTGACCTCGTGGACGACGCGTAGGCCGTGTGCATGGGACGGGAACCTTCGGTCGCGTGCCGTAGCCTGACGGCGGGCCGGACGGACGAGGAGGTCGATCGGCGTGCTGGGGCGGGTGCTGTTGGGTGTCTCGCGCAGCGAGCGGCTGCGCAACCTGGTGGAGCGGGCTCCGATCTCGCGCAACGTCGTGGCCCGGTTCATTGCCGGCGCCGAGACCGATGATGCCGTGCGCGTCACCCACGAGATCGTCGCCGACGGTCTGACCGTGACGATCGATCACCTCGGCGAGGACACCGCGGACCGAGTGCAGGCCGAGGAGGCCGCGGCGGCTTACGTCGCGCTGCTCAAGGGCCTGAACGAGGCGGGACTCACCTCCTCCGCCGAGGTTTCGGTGAAGCTGTCGGCGGTGGGGCAGGCTCTGACCGGCGACGGCGAACGGATCGCCCTCGACAACGCGCGGGAGATCTGCCAGGCGGCCGCGGACGTGGGCACGACCGTGACGCTGGACATGGAGGACCACACCACGACCGACTCGACGCTCTCGATCCTCGACGACCTGCGCACCGACTTCCCCTCGACCGGCGCGGTCCTGCAGGCCTATCTGCACCGCACGGAGGGTGACTGCCGCCGGCTCGCATACGCCGGCTCGCGTGTACGGCTGTGCAAGGGCGCGTACAACGAGCCGGCGAGTGTCGCCTACCAGGAGACCAACGACGTCGACCGCTCGTACGTCCGCTGCATGAAGGTCCTGCTGGCCGGAGAGGGATATCCCATGATCGCCACCCATGATCCGCGCCTGATCGAGATCGGAGGGTCGCTCGCCGCGCGCTACCGCCGTGAGCAGGGCAGCTACGAGTACCAGATGCTCTACGGCGTCCGGCCCGACGAGCAACGCCGGTTGGCGAGATCGGGCGAGACCGTCCGCGTGTACGTCCCCTACGGCCACGAGTGGTACGGCTACATGATACGCCGCCTGGCGGAACGTCCCGCCAACGTGATGTTCTTCCTCCGTTCTCTGGCGGGCACGAGGTGAGCGTCGCGATCCTCGGCGCCGGAGTCATGGGCGAAACGCTCCTCTCCGGCCTGCTGCGCGCGGGGCGGCGGGCCGAGGACCTGCTCATCAGCGAGCGCCGCACCGAGCGCAGCAAGGAACTCGAGGAGCGCTACGGCGTCGACGTCGTCGACAACCCGACCGCCGCCCGGCGCGCCGACACGCTGGTCCTGGTGGTCAAGCCGCAGGACATGGGTGCCCTGCTGGGCGAGATCGCCGATCACGTCCGGCCTGGGCAACTGGTCGTCTCCCTCGCCGCGGGAATCACGACGCAGTACATCGAGTCGCGGTTGCCCGACGGTGTGGCCGTGGTCCGGGTCATGCCCAACACACCGGCACTGGTCGACGAGGGCATGGCGGCGATCTCGGCCGGTTCGCGCTGCGACGAGGGTCACCTGCACGAAGCCGAGCAACTCCTGCGGGCCACCGGGAGGGTCCTGCGGGTCCCGGAGAAGCAGCAGGACGCGGTCACCGCCATCTCGGGTACCGGCCCGGCATACGTCTTCTTCGTCGTCGAGGCGATGATCGAAGCCGGCGTGCACCTGGGGCTGCCGCGGGCCACCGCCACCGAACTCGTGGTCCAGACCGTCGTCGGCTCGGCGAAGTTGCTGCGCGAGACCGGCGAGCACCCCACGGTGCTGCGCGAGCGGGTCACCTCGCCCGCTGGCACCACCGCGGCGGCGTTGCGGCTGCTCGAGGAGGGAAAGGTGCGAGCCGACTTCCTGGCGGCGATCGAGGCGGCACGCGACCGGTCGCGTGCTCTGGCCGCCGCGGGCGATGAGTGACGAGGTCAGGATCACCCGCGTCAGACCCGAGGACTGGGCGGCCTGGCGTGACCTGCGCCTCCAGGCGTTGCTGGACGCTCCCACGGCGTTCGGCTCGACCTACGAGAGCCAGGTGGGGCGGACCGAGCAGCAGTGGCGGAATCGCCTGGATCCGTCGAACGGGATGACCTGCCTGTCGATGCTCGGCGATCGGATCGTCGGGATGGCCGCGGGCTACCCGGAAGGCGACGGTGTGGTGGATCTGATCTCCATGTGGGTCTCACCCGAGGCGCGCGGACGCGGGGTGGGTGACGCGCTCGTCGACGAGGTCGTGCGCTGGGCCGCGGAGCAGTGCGCCGAGGCTGTCCAGCTGTGGGTGACGAGCGGAAACGCCACGGCCGAGCGCTTGTACGCCCGTCACGGGTTCGTCCGCACCGGAGCCACCCGACCGCTTCCCTCCGATCCGGCCATCGACGAGCTCGCGATGCGCCTGTCCCTGTCCGCGCCGGTCTCGTCGCCGCCCAGCCTGAGAGGAACGCCGGCCCCGGGCGCACCCTGACACCAGCGCGCGGCCCGGCTCGAGAAGGGAACGGGCGCTGCCTCAGCCCGGTGCGGCCGGAGGACCGGCCTCGACCCGGCGACGGACGCTGGCGAACGACTCTGAGCGGCCGGCCGGGCCGTCGACCGCCCAGGTCGCCCCGGCCCGGGCGAGGTCGTCGGTGGTGACACCGGGAGTCAGTAGGCCGACGACGTCGTACCCGTCCGGTGGGTCGAGCGTAACCACGAGGCCGGCCAGCTCGGCGGCCGAGAGTGGGCCGTTGCCGGAGCCGAGCGGGAAGATGCCGTCCCACCGGCGCGCCCTCGCGATCGGTCGTGCGTGCGACAGCGTCGCCGCGACCCAGATGGGCGGCCGCGGCCGTTGGAACGCGGCTGGGCTGAGGTGGGCGTGAACCTGGTAGTGCTCACCGTCGTGGTCGACCGGGTCGCCGCTGAGGAAGGAGCCGAGCAGGGGGAGTCCTTCGTCGAGCATGGCCGCATGGACCCGTGCTTCCACGGGCTCGCCGAACGCGCCGTACTCGATGTCCGGCGGTACGCCCAGGCCGACCCCGACGATCACCCGGCCGTGGCTGAGGTGGTCGAGCGTTGTGATCTCCTTCGCCAGCTTCCATGGCCGCCGGCGGGCGAGCGGGGTGACCATGGCCCCGATTCGGATCCGGGTGGTCCGCGCGGCGATCGCGCCGAGCACGACCCAGGGGTCGAGCATCGCGGGACGCGACGCCGCGTCGAGCTGAAGGTGGTCCCAGAGGAAGAAGCCGTCCCAGGCGGTGCTTTCGGCGACGATCGCGAGCTCGACCAGGTCACGCGGATCTCCGGCGTTGGGCATGCTGACTCCGCAGCGCATGCCGCCGTGTCTACCCGATCTCACCAACACCTCGTCGACACAGCCCCCGTGGACATGGGACGCAGGTGGCCTCGCGCGCCGGCCGCCGGCCGCGAAGGCCGGTGAGCACGTCTAAGGTCGATGTCATGGAGTCGGTGCACGTCGTCTGGGACGACTCGCTGACCCGGTACGATTTCGGCCCCTCGCACCCGATGAGTCCGATCCGGCTCGACCTGACCATCCGCCTCGCCCGGGCGCTCGGCGTGCTCGACCACCCCGACGTCGACGTGGTCGCCCCGTCCGTCGCAGGTGACGATCTGCTCACCAGCGTTCACACCCCCGCCCTGGTGGCGGCCGTGCGTCGCGGGACCTACGACCTCGGCCACGGACTCGGCACCGACGACAACCCGTGCTTCCCGTCGATGCACGAGGCCAGCGCGACGGTGGTCGGAGGCTCGGTCGATGCCGCGCTCGCCATGTGGAACGGACGGGTCACGCACGGTGTGAACATCACCGGCGGCCTGCACCACGCCATGCCGGACCGGTCGTCGGGGTTCTGCGTGTACAACGACGTCGCGATCGCGATCCGGGCGCTGCTCGACGCCGGGGCGGAGCGAGTCGCGTACGTCGACGTCGACGTCCACCACGGCGACGGCGTGCAGACGATCTTCTACGAAGACCCGCGGGTGCTTACCGTCAGCCTGCATGAGAGTCCTCGCACGCTGTTCCCCGGCACGGGGTATCCGGACGAGATCGGCGGACCGGGTGCGGAGGGAAGCGCCGTCAACGTGGCCCTGCCCCCGGGGACGACCGACGCCGGATGGCTGCGGGCCTTCCACGCCGTCGTCCCGCCTTTGCTGCGCGCGTGGGAGCCGCACGTGCTGGTGACCCAGCACGGGTGCGACAGCCATGTCGAGGACCCGCTCGCACACCTGGCGCTCACCGTGGACGGTCAGCGCGCGTCCTATGCGGTCCTGCACCGCCTGTCCCACGAGCTCTGCTCGGGCCGGTGGTTGGCCACCGGTGGCGGCGGATACGCGCTGGTCGACGTGGTGCCCCGAGTCTGGACCCACCTGCTCGCCGAGGCTGCCGGGGTACCCGTCGATCCCGAGACAGAGGTGCCGGCCTCGTGGCGGGAGCACGTCATGATCAGGTTCGGCAGGCGCGGACCGGCCCGGATGACCGACGGAAACACCGCCGAATACGACGACTGGTCGTCGGGATACGACCCCGGAGACTGGCTCGACCAGGCCGTTGTGGCCACGCGGAAGGCAGTCTTCCCGTGGCACGGCATCGATCCTGGTTGGTGACCTCCCTTCCCCATCAGTCACATGCGCATCTACGATGCGGGCACGCGGTGTTGACGGATCGCGTTGTCGAATACGCGACGGGCACGGCGCGGAGGTCGGGTGCGATGAGCACGAAGGGGCAAGGTGGGGGTCTCGGAGAGGTGAGGTTCCTCACCGTCGCCGAGGTGGCGTCCGCGATGCGGGTCTCCAAGATGACCGTCTACCGGCTGGTCCATGCCGGCACGCTGCCGGCCATCCAGGTCGGCCGGTCCTTCCGGATTCCCGAGCAGGCCGTGTCCGACTACCTGCGCGACTCGTACGTCCAAGCCGGCTGAGCACTCTCCCCAACCGGCGCCTGGCCGCGGGCGGGTAGGCTGGCCCCGGGACGCGCGGGCAGCGGTCCGCGTCATCGACATGTGTCGCAGGTTCTCTGCCTGCGAACTCGAGACCGCACGACCGACGAGCGAGGGTGCCCCGTGGGCTCTGTGATCAAGAAGCGCCGCAAGCGGATGGCGAAGAAGAAGCACCGCAAGCTGTTGCGCAAGACGCGCGTTCAGCGACGGCGCCAGGGCAAGTAACGGTCAGGCCGTCGGCCGGGTCAGGTCAGGCCGAGCGAAGGAGGGCCGGTGTCGCAGGTCGTCATGGTGACGGGCGTCGGGCGCTACCTCGGCGCGTGCTTCGCCCGCATGCTCGCCGACGATCCTGGTGTCGACCGGGTCGTCGGGGTCGACGTCATCCTGCCCACCCACGACATCGGTACCAGCGAGTTCGTGAAGGCAGACATCCGTAATCCGGTCGTCGCGAAGATGATCGCGCGTGCCAAGGTCGACACCGTCGTCCACATGAACGTCCTGGCCACGCCACTCGACGCCGGCGGACGGGTGCCGCAGAAGGAGATCAACGTCATCGGGACGATGCAGCTTCTCGCGGCCTGCCAGAAGTCCCCGACGGTGAGCCGTCTCGTGGTCAAGTCCTCGACGACCGTCTACGGCGCCAGCCCCCGAGACCCCGCGATGTTCACCGAGGACATGGCACCGAAGGTGCTGCCGCGATCCGGGTACGCCAAGGACTCGGTCGAGGTGGAGGGGTACGTGCGCGGATTCTCGCGCCGACGTCCCGACGTCGCCGTCACGACCCTCCGGTTCGCGAACTTCATCGGCCCGACGGTGCGGACGCCGCTGACCGAGTACTTCACGCTGCCCGTGCTGCCGATCGTGCTGGGTCACGACGCCAGGCTGCAGTTCATCCACGAGGACGACGGGCTCGCGGCGCTCCGCCTGGCGACCGTGGAGGATCGCCCGGGCACGTTCAACGTGGCCGGTGGCGGCATCCTGATGCTGAGCCAGGCGGCGCGACAGGCGGGCCGGCCGGTGATCCCCGTGCCCGGGCTCGCGTCCTCGGTGGTCGGGGGACTGATGAAACGGGCCAAGCTCGCCGACTTCTCGCCCGAGCAGATCCGATTCCTCACCTACGGACGCGGTGTCGACACGACCCGAATGCGCGACCAGTTCGGCTTCCACCCGGACTACACGACGGCCCAGGCGTTCTCGGCGTTCGTCGACGCGCGTAGCCGCAACGGCGTCCTCGACCGCGACCGGGTGGGCTCCGTCGAACAGATGCTCGTCGGAGCGTTGAGACGGACCGGTTCCGATGGCTGAGCAGCCGGCGACCGGTGCCGCCCGAACCGAGCCGGCGGCACCGGAGCGGGCCGCGGCTCGCGCCCGCACCACGCCGACCCAGTCTGCGGACGGCGCCCGCCGAGCCGAGGTCGGGGACGGCGCCGGGCGGGTCATACCTGGGTCGGGTGGGCGGCGGGTCACGCCCGCTTCCGGCGCCCGGCGGGTCAAGCCCGCACCGGAGCGGGCCCGCGCGACGAGGGCCGCCTCCGGGTCGTCGGCGTCGGCCGCTGCGACGGGCGGGTCGCCCCGCGTCGATCGGGGTCCGAGCAGTGCCAAAGGTGCCGCCACCGGCTCGGCGGCCATCGACGAGCTACTCAAGGTCCTCGGCGAGGTGGCCACGCAGCTGTTCGGATCCGACAGCGAGGAGCGGGCGGTCCAGGCGATCGCGTTCCTGCGGCGGCGGCTGACCGGCGACTACGACGTCGACCCGTTCGGCTTCGACGAGGAGCTCACCGAGACGGCCCTTCTGCCGCTCCTGCGACTGTTGTACCGGTACTGGTTCCGGGTCGAGGTGCGCGGCACCGAGAACATCCCGGAGCAGGGGGCGGCACTCGTCGTCGCCAATCACTCCGGCACGATCCCGCTCGATTCGCTGATGACGCAGGTGGCCGTCCACGACGCGCATCCGGCCCGGCGACACCTGCGGATGCTCGGCGCCGACCTGGTCTTCCAGTTGCCCTTCGTCGCCGACCTCGCCCGCAAGAGCGGTACCACGCTGGCCTGCAACGAGGACGTCGAGCGTCTCCTCGGCGCTGGCGAGCTGGTCGGGGTGTGGCCCGAGGGCTTCAAGGGAATCGGGAAGCCGTTCGCCGAGCGGTACAAGCTGCAGCGCTTCGGTCGAGGCGGCTTCGTCGCGGCGGCGATCCGGTCCGGCGCGCCGATCATTCCGTGCGCGATCGTCGGCGCCGAGGAGACGTACCCGCTCATCGGCAACCTCGGTGGCCTCGCCCGCCTGCTCGGGCTGCCCTATGTGCCGGTGACGCCGACGTTCCCCTGGCTCGGACCGCTGGGGCTGGTCCCTCTGCCGTCCAAGTGGATCATCGAGTTCGGCGAGCCGATCCCCACCGACGTCCACCCCGCCGGAGCCGCCGACGACCCGATGCTGGTCTTCGACCTCACCGACCGGATCCGCGAGACCATCCAGCAGACGCTGTACTCGCTGCTCGTCCGCCGCCGCAGCACGTTCTTCTGATCGACGGTCACCAAGTCAGCGGCGACGGTTTCGGCGGCGCGCCATCGCGAGGCCGCCGAGTGCACCACCGACGGCACCGACCCCAGCCGCCACCCCCACGGCCCTCTTGCGTCGCCGTGCCCGGTAATCGCGGATCCGCCAGCCGTGTTGCCTCGCGTGCGCCCGCAGGGCGGAGTCCGGGTTGACAGCGCACGGGTACCCGACCAGCGAGAGCATGGGGATGTCGTTCGCCGAGTCGCTGTAGGCCGAGCACTGCTCCAACTCGAGACCATCCCGGGTGGCCAGCGCGCGCACTGCCTCCGCCTTGGCCGGACCGTGCAGCAGATGGCCCACCAGCCGACCGGTGTACACACCGTCGACGTGTTCGGCGACGGTTCCGAGCGCCCCGGTCAGGCCGAGCCGCTTGGCGATGATCGTGGCGACCTCGACCGGTGCCGCCGTGACCAGCCAGACCCGTTGGCCCTGATCGAGATGGCTCTGGGCCAGGGCCCGCGTGCCCGGCCAGACCTTGTCCCGCACGACGTCGTCGAAGATCTCCTCGGCCATCTCCTTCAGCTCTCCCACCGAGCGGTGGGCGATGAACGACAGAGCGGCGGAGCGGGCACTGTCGACGTGTTCGGGATCCTCGGCGCCGAGGCGGAACCGCACCTGCTGGTAGCCGAACGTGGCGATGTCGCGAGCCCTGAACAGTTTGCGGGCGTAGAGGCCGCGGGCCAGGTAGAAGATCGCCGCTCCGCGCAGGACGGTATTGTCGAGGTCGAAGAACGCCGCGCCACGCGAGCCGGGTACGACGTCCACGCCGGCCTCCGCCTCACCGGCTGCGGCGGCCGCCTCGCCGGCGAGCACGGACCGGTCACGTAGGCTCCGGGACTGCCGGAATGGCATGGGCCCGAGGGTAATGGCACAGGCGGGTGGTGCGAGCACCGTCCGGCCAGGGTTGCCGAGGGTCACGGAGACGAGAGGCGGGCGATGGCGGGCGCCGAGCGCGGATTCCGGGTGCTGCTCCTCGGCAAGCCCGGCTGCCACCTCTGCGACGAGGCGCGCGTCCTCGTGTCCCGCGTGTGCGCCGACATGGACGTGGCATGGGAGGAACGCAGCATCGTCGACGACCCGGAACTCCGGCGCCGCTACGGCGAGCAGATCCCGGTGACGTTCGTCGACGGCCGCCAACTCGACTTCTGGCGAGTCGATGAGGCACGGCTGCGGGCGGCGCTGGCTCGCTGATGCGAGCCGACCGGTCAATCGCCGTGGTCCCCAGGCCCGTGTCCGTCGTCGTTGCGAACGATCCGTTCGTGCTCGACGGCTCGACCCAGGTCTCGGCGGGGGGTGACGAGGCTGCCGTCGCGGGATACCTCGTCGACGCGCTGCGTGCGTCGACCGGGCTGCCACTGACGGTCACGCCTGAACCAGCCCCCGGCGTGATCTCCCTCCGCCTCGACGGCGACATCGACCTTGGTGCAGAGGGTTATCGCCTCGATGTCGACCGTGAGAGCGTCCGCCTTCGTGCCCGTGAACCAGCCGGCCTGTTCCGCGGGGTCCAGACCTTGCGCCAGCTACTGCCTGCCACCATCGAGCGTGACACTGTGCAACCCGGACCCTGGCAGGTGCCCGGCGTCTGCATCGTCGACCGGCCGCGGTTCACGTGGCGCGGCGCGATGCTCGACGTCGCACGCCACTTCTTCACCGTGGACGAGGTCAAGCGGTTCATCGACCTGGCCGTGCTGTACAAGATCAATGTCGTCCATCTGCACCTCACCGACGACCAGGGCTGGCGGATCGCGATCGACAGGTGGCCCGAGCTGACCGGTATCGGAGCGAGCACCGAGGTCGGTGGCGGCCGCGGTGGTTTCTACCCGAAGGTCGACTACACGGACATCGTCGACTACGCCGGCACGCGGTACGTCACGGTCGTCCCCGAGATCGACGTTCCCGGGCACACGAACGCGGCGTTGGCCTCGTACCCGCAGCTGAACTGCGACGGCCGGGCGCCGCAGCCGTTCACCGGCACCCAGGTCGGGTTCAGTGCCTTGTGCCTGAACCGTCCGTCGACCTACGAGTTCCTGGCGGACGTGTTCGACGAGGTCGCCGCGATCACGCCGGGGCCGTTCCTGCATGTCGGAGGTGACGAGGCCCGGACCGTCCCCGATCACGAGTACGCGGCGTTCGCGACCCGGATCCAGAAGATCGTCGCGTCCACCGGCAAGAGGGCCGTCGGCTGGCAGGAGATGGCGGCCGGAACGCTCGAAGCCGGCTCCGTCGTCCAGTACTGGAACATCGACGAAGGTCCGGCGCGGCTGCTCGAGGCGGTACGGACGGGTGCGCAGGTGCTCCTGTCGCCCGCGGACCGCGCCTACCTCGACATGAGGTACGACGCGCGGACGGCCCTCGGTAACGACTGGGCCGGTTGTGTCGAGGTTCGCGACGCCTACGAGTGGGACCCGGCCACGGCGGTCGACGGCGTGACCGAGGCGGACGTCATCGGGGTCGAGGCGGCCCTGTGGACGGAGACCGTGGCCGACATCGACGACGTCGAGTTCATGACCTTCCCCCGGCTGCCCGCCATCGCCGAGGTGGCCTGGTCACCCGCCGACCGACGCGAGTGGGAGGACTTCCGATTCCGGCTGGCCGCACAGGCACCGCGCTGGGAGGCGATGGCGGCCCACTTCCACCGGTCACCGCAGATCCCCTGGACGTAGGCCGTCCGTCAACCACTCGTTGATCACGGCGAAGCGGGGGTTCCGGGCGCCCGAACCGCCCCACTTCGCCATGATCAACGGGAGGGAAGGTCAGCCGAGGGCCCTCCCGGCCGGTGTGGCCCGTGGAATCGGTGGTGTCCGACTCGCGCGACTTTGTGCCTGCGTTCACAAGGACCTAGGCTGGGTTGCTGACGCACCTCACCGGCCGCCGAGGCGTACACCGCGCGGCCGGACAACCCGGGAGAACCGTGACTCGTCGCACTCGCCATGTGCCGGCAGAGCACGCCACGGACATCGCCAGCAGAGGCGTGCCCGAGGCGACCGTCGCACGCCTGCCGCTCTACCTGCGTGCATTGGCGATGCTGGCCGAACGCGGTGTGGCCACTGTCTCATCCGACGAGCTCGCCGAATCGGCCGGGGTCAACTCGGCGAAACTGCGCAAAGACCTCTCCTACCTCGGCTCGTACGGGACGCGGGGCGTGGGTTACGAGGTGGAGTACCTGCGACACCAGATCTCCAGGGAGATCGGCCTCACCCAGGACTGGCCGGTCGTGATCGTCGGGATCGGCAACCTCGGGCAGGCGCTGGCCAACTACGCCGGCTTCGCCTCGCGCGGATTCCGCGTCGTGGGCCTGGTGGACGCCGATCCCACCCGCTCCGGTGAGGTCGTCGCCGGGCTGGTCGTCAGCCATACCGACGACCTCGAGCAGGTGATCCGTGAGCACCGCGTCGCGATCGGCGTCATCGCGACTCCGGCCGGGGCCGCCCAGCGCGTGTGCGACCGCCTGGTCGCCGCGGGGGTCACGAGCATCCTCAACTTCGCGCCGACTCTCCTGCAGGTGCCCGACGGCGTCGACCTCCGCAAGGTCGACCTGTCCATCGAACTGCAGATCCTGGCCTACCACGAGCAGCGCAAGAACGGCGCGCCGCTCGCATTGACCGCCGAGCAGGCCGCCGAACTCGCCGAGGCGGTGCGCGCATGAGCGTGCTGGTCGTCGGGCTTTCCCACCGCAGCGCGCCCGTCGACGTGCTCGAGCGTGCCGTGATCGGCCATGACGCCCTCGCCAAACTGCTCGACGAGGTCCACACCTCGGACCACCTCTCCGAGGCGGTCGCCGTCGTCACCTGCAACCGGGTCGAGGTCTACGCCGACGCCGCGACGTTCCACGGTGGCGTCGACGAGATCGGGCGCCTGCTCGCGCGGCAGGTCGACGTCGACCTCGCGCTGCTCACCCCCCATCTCTACGTTCACTACGAGGACCGCGCCGTCGCCCACCTGTTCGAGGTGACCACCGGACTGGACTCCATGGTGGTCGGCGAGAGCCAGATACTCGGCCAGGTGCGGCAGGCGTACCGGCTGGCTCAGACCTCGGGTGCCACCGGGCGCGTGCTCGGGGAGTTGTTCCCCGCGGCGTTGCGGGTCGGCAAGCGGGCTCATGCCGAGACCGGCATCGACGCCGCCGGCCGCTCGGTGGTCACGGTCGGTCTCGCGACGGTGGCGCCGTCCGGCGTCGCGGGCATGACCGGCCTGGTGGTCGGCGCCGGCTCCATGGCCGCGCTGGCCGCCGCGACGCTTGCCCGGGCCGGCGCCGAGGTGGTGGTGGCCAACCGGACCGCCGAACCGGCCACGCGGCTGGCTGATTCCGTCGGTGGTCGAGCCGTCTCGTTGTCCGGCCTTCCGGCGGCGCTCGACGCCGCCGACGTGGTCGTGTCCTGCACCGGAGCTGCCGAGATCGTGCTCCCGCACGACGTCGTCGGGTCGGCCGTCTCGCACAGACGTGGACGTCCACTGCGGATCCTCGACCTCGCGCTTCCCCACGACGTCGACTCCTCCGTGCAGGCGATTCCGGGTGTCGTGGTCGCGGACCTGGCGACGCTCTCGGCCCGCGAGGACATCGCCGCACCTGCTGCCGAGGTGGCGGCGGTCCGCGCGATCGTGGCCGACGAACTGGCCGGCTTCGCCGGGGCGCGCCGGCAGGCCCGGGTCGCCCCCACGGTGGTAGCGCTGCGAGCCATGGCGGACGACGTGGTGACCGCCGAGCTGGCCCGGATGGAGGGCCGCCTCCCCGGCCTCGACGAACGCACGCTCGCCGAGGTCTCGGCAACCGTTCGGCGGGTCGTCGACAAGGTGCTGCACGGGCCGACGGTCCGGGTCAAGGAGCTCGCCGCCGAACCGGGCGGCGCGTCGTACGAGTCCGCACTGCGCGAGCTGTTCGCCCTCGACCCGAGGGCGGTCGATGCCCTTGCCCGCCCCGTTGCGGAGGGGGACGGGGGTGAGCGGCCTTGACCGCGCCAACGCTTCGCCTCGGCACCCGGGCCAGTGCGCTCGCGCTCGCGCAGGCTCGAACCGTCGCGGCTGACCTGGCCGCCACCGGGCGGAAGGTCGACCTGGTCGAGATCACGACCCACGGCGACCTCTCCCGGGAGCCGCTGGCCGCCATCGGGGGGACCGGCGTATTCGTCAGCGCCCTGCGCGACGCCCTGCTCGCCGACCGGATCGACCTCGCCGTCCACTCGTTCAAGGATCTGCCCACCGCGCCCGCGGATGGCCTCACGGTCGCCGCGACACCGCCACGCGAGGACCCTCGCGACGTGGTGGTGGCGCGGGACCGACTCACGCTCGCGGAGCTGCCCCCCGGGGCTCGGGTGGGCACCGGGGCACCTCGACGGGTGGCGCAGATCCGGGCGCTGGGCCTGGGGCTCGACCTGGTGCCCGTCAGAGGCAACGTCGATACCCGGCTCCAGCAGGTCGCCGACGGGACGCTGGACGCCGTCGTTCTCGCGCGGGCCGGCTTGGCCCGGCTCGGCCGCCTCGGCGAGATCACCGAGGTACTCGACCCGCTGCAGATGCTCCCCGCGCCCGGGCAGGGGGCACTCGCCGTCGAGTGCCGGGTGGACGACGACCTGGTCGACGCCCTGCGTGTGCTCGACGAGCCCACGACCCGTTCCGCCGTGACCGCGGAACGCTCCCTCCTCGCCGCGCTCGAGGCCGGCTGTACCGCTCCGGTGGGCGCGTACGCCGAGGCGGCGGAGGGCGACGACGGCCTCGAGCTCTACCTCCGTGCCGTCGTGGTGTCACTCGACGGCTCGGAGAGCATCCGCAAGTCCGCCACCGGCCCGTTGACGGCGGCCGAGCGGATCGGCCGCGATCTCGCCGCCGACCTGCTCGACGACGGGGCCGGAGCGCTCGTCGGCACCCCGGAACGGGTGCTGGAACAGGAGACCATTCCGTGACCACCAGGAAGCGTCCCACCATGGGCAGTGTCGCCTTCGTGGGCGCGGGACCAGGCGACCCCGGCCTGTTGACGCTGCGGGCCGTCGAGGTTCTGGCCGACGCCGACGTCGCCGTCATCGAAGACGCCCGCCATCGTGACCTGCTCACGCACGCGCCCGACGGCATCGAGATCGTCGACTGTGGTGTCGACGACGAGGGAATGCCGCTGTCTGCCAGCGTTCGCAGCCGGCTCGTGCTGGGTGCCGCGAAGGGTGGACGCCACGTCGTGCGGCTCCTCGACGGCGACCCGTTCGTTCACCCGACCGGTGCCGACGAGGCACTGGCGTGCGCACGGGCAGGCGTGCCGTTCGAGATCGTGCCCGGTGTCGCCGGCGTCACCGCTGTCCCCGCCTACGCTGGTGTGCCGGTGAGCGCCGGTCGGAGGCGCAGCATCCAGGTCGTCGACGTCGCCGGCAAGGTCGACTGGCGGGCCTGTACGGCCGACACGCTCGTGCTCACACGCGTCGACGACCAGGTCGGCGACGTGGCCAAGTCTCTGATCGACGCGGGTACGTCGCCTGACACGCCAGTGGCCGTCATCGCGGCCGGGAGCACCGTCGACCAGCGCACCGTCGTGTCGACGCTGGAGCGGGCCGCGGCCGACGTGCGGTCGGCCAAGCTGCCGGCGCCCGTGGTGGCCGTCGTCGGCGAGGTCGTCAACCACCGCGAGGCATTGTCATGGTTCGAGACCAAGCCCCTGTTCGGCTGGCGCGTGCTGGTTCCCCGAACCCGCCAGCAGGCGGGATCGCTGTCGGCCGCACTTCGGCGTTCCGGCGCCGTGCCCGAGGAGGTCCCCACGATCTCCGTCGAGCCGCCGCGCAATCCTCAGCAGATCGACAAGGCCGTGCGGGGAATGGTCGAGGGCCGTTACGAGTGGATCGCGTTCACCTCCGGCAACGCTCTGCGTGCAGTCAAGGAGAAGCTCGCGGAGTACGGCCTCGACGCGCGGGCCCTGTCCGGGCTCAAGGTCGCCGCGGTGGGCGACAAGACCGCCGAGGCTCTGCGCGCGTGGGGCATCGAGCCCGACCTGCTGCCCTCGGACGAGCAGTCCGCGCGTGGTCTGCTGCTCGACTGGCCTCCCTACGACGAGGTACTCGACCCGATCAATCGGGTGTTCCTTCCCCGGGCGGACATCGCGACCGAGACACTGGCGGCCGGCCTGGTCGAGATGGGCTGGGAGGTCGACGACGTCACCGCATACCGGACCGTGCGCGCCGCGCCCCCGGCGGTGGAGACCCGCGACGCGATCAAGGGCGGGAAGTTCGACGCGGTGGTCTTCACGTCGTCGTCCACGGTGCGTAACCTGGTCGGCATCGCCGGCAAGCCGCACACCTCGACGGTGGTGGCGTGCATCGGACCGGCCACGGCGAAGACCGCGGAGGAGCACGGCCTGCGTGTCGACGTGCTCGCACCCGAGCCGTCGGTCGAGGCGCTCGCCGAGGCGTTGGCCGAGTTCGGCGCGGCCCGACGGCTGGCGATGCTCGAAGCCGGTGAACCGGTCACCAAACCATCGCAACGGCGTCGCACCTCCGCCCGACGTAAGGCAACATGAGTCGCCGTGACATTTCCCGCTGAACGGCCCCGTCGGCTGCGCCGTACCACGGCCATGCGCCGACTGGTCGCCGAGACCTCGCTCGAACCTCGGCGCCTGGTGCTACCGCTGTTCGTGCGGGAAGGGGCGGTCGAGGCACGGGCGATCCCGTCGATGCCCGGCGTCGTCCAGCACACCCGCGACACCCTGCGCAAGGTGGCCCTGGAGTCGGTGGAGGCCGGAGTCGGCGGGCTCATGCTGTTCGGGATACCGGCGTCGAGGGACCCCGCGGGGTCGGGCGCCGAGGACCCGCGCGGTGTGCTCAACACGGCGATCCGCGACGTCGTGGCCGAGGTCGGCGACGCGACCGTCGTGATGGCCGACCTGTGCCTGGACGAGTTCACCTCGCACGGGCACTGTGGAGTAATTGCGGCGGACGGAACGGTCGACAACGATGCGACGCTTCGCGCCTATGAGCGGATGGCGCTGGCGCAGGCCGACGCAGGCGTCCACGTGGTCGGCCCGAGCGGGATGATGGACGGCCAGGTCGGTGCCATCCGGGGTGCGCTCGACGGTGGCGGCTTCCACGACGTGGCCATCCTCGCCTACGCGGCGAAGTACGCGTCCGCCTTCTACAGACCGTTCCGCGATGCCGTCGAGTCGTCGCTGATCGGCGACCGCCGGACCTACCAGCAGGATCCGGCCAACGGCCGCGAGGCGCTGCGCGAGGTACGCCTCGACGTCGCCGAGGGTGCCGACATCGTCATGGTGAAGCCCGCGATGTCGTACCTGGACGTGCTGGCCCGCGTGCGCGATCTGGTCGACGTACCGGTGGCGGCCTACCAGGTGTCCGGCGAGTACGCCATGGTCGAGGCCGCAGCCGCACACGGGTGGATCGACCGCGAGCGGGTGATCGCCGAGACACTGACGTCGCTCCGCCGCGCCGGCGCCGACATCGTGCTCACGTACTGGGCCGCCGAGGTCGCACGTTCCCTGCGATAAATGCGTCGCCGCGACGACCTCGTTGGCGGTTACCTGTACTCGTGGAGTTGACCTGGCTGGATCCCGACCACCTCGACGATCGCGACGTGGCCGGTGCGGTAGCCGTGCTCGAGGCGGCCCGGCTGGCCGACTACCCGCATCAGCTCGGGCCGACCGTGTCGTGGTTCACCGCACGACTGCGGCACGGCTGGGACGGCGACCCCCCCACCGCAGGCCTGGCCCGAGACGGCCGTGGCCGTGTCGTGGGCGTCGTCGAGGTCTCGCTCTCGGAGTGGGACAACACCCACACCGGATGGGTCGACGTGACCGTCCACCCGGTCAGTCGTGGCCAGGGAATCGGCCGCCGGATGTTCGAGGAGGGCGTCGAACGCGTCCGGGCGGCCGGGCGCACGCTGCTCCTGTCGGAGAGCTTCGAACTGTCACCGGGTGTCGGGTTCCTCAAGGCCATGGGCCTGGACCGGGCGTCGGATGTCGTGCAGCGCCGGCAGGACCTGCTCGCCACGGACTGGACCCACCTCGCCGAGACGTACGCCGACGCTGAACGGCACGGCGGCGACTACGAACTGCTCCGGCTTCCAGGCGCGATCCCGGACGAGCTGCTGGCGGACGCCGTCGCGATGACCGCGGCGATCAACGACGCACCGATCGACGGCCTCGACATCGAGGACGAGGTCTTCAGCCCCGAGCGGATCCGGGCATTCGAGACCTCCCAGAGGGCGTACGGCCGGCGGACCTACCGCATCGTCGCCCGCGAGCGGCGAACGGGTGAGCTGGCCGGGCACACCCAGGTTGCCGTCGAGGCGGACCGGCCATGGTTCGGCGCGCAGTTCGACACGAGTGTGCTTCGTGCGCACCGAGGTCACCGGTTGGGCCTGCTCCTCAAGATCGCGATGATGCGGTGGCTCGCCGACGTCGAACCACAACTCCTGCTCCTCGACACCTGGAACGCGGCCTCGAACGCGCACATGATCCGCGTCAACGAGGCGCTCGGCTACCGAGTCGTCGCGACTGCAGCGGAGTGGCAGCGGCACCTCTGAGGCGGCGCCTCGGCCAGGTGCCCTCAGTCGTGTTCGGGCGGAGGAACGTCGGAGTGCTCGCGCTCGGCGGCCTCCGCGTCGGCCTTTGTCTCGTGCACGGTGTCCGGGCTGTGGTCGGGTGGGCTGTAGAGCGTGTAGAGGCGCGCCGGCCCGGCTCCGATGTTGGTGAAGTTGTGCTCGGTTCCGGCGGGGACGACGACGACGTCGCCCGGGCCGACCGGCCTGGTCTCGCCCGCGACATCGGCGCGAACACTGCCCTCGACGAAGGAGAGGACCTGGTCGTTGTGCTCGTGCACCTCGGTGCCGATGTCCTCGCCCGGCCTCAGTGTCATGACCACCAACTGGACATGGCCCGTCGTGTGCAGTACCCGACGGAACGCCTCGTTGGCCTTGGCTGCCTCGGCGATGTCGACCTGGATCATGCCCACTTCCTACCAGCTTGCGGATCAGTCGGCGCGGGGAAGCCCGAGTTCGTCTCGTATCGAACGCTGCACGGTGGCGGGATCGGGACGCGCATCGACGGTGATGACGTACTCCTTGCGGCGGAACAGGTCGAGGACGGGATCGGTCTTCTCGTGGTAGTCGCGCAGGCGTGCCTCGAGCGCCTGCTCGGTGTCGTCCTCGCGGGCGACGAGCTCACCACCGCACACGTCGCAGCGGCCTTCGGCCTTGGGCCGGTGAGCCATGAGGTTGTAATCGAGCCCGCACGACGAGCACAGGCGTCGGGCCAGCACGCGACGGCGGACGTCGTCATCGGGCAGGGAGAGGTGGATGACCGCGTCGATGTCGTAGCTCTCCAGGAAGAACTCGGCCTGCGGCCGGTTGCGGGGGAACCCGTCGATGACGAATCCGTAGTTCCAGTCGTGCTGGCGGAGCCGCTCGTTGACCACGGTCTCCACCAGGTCGTCGCCCACCAGGTCACCGGCGGCCATGACGCGCCGGACCTGGGCCCCGAGCTTGGTGTGGTTCTGGACGTGCCAGCGCAGGATGTCGCCGACACTGATCTGGGTGAGGTCGAGGTCGCGGGCGAGCAGCGTCGCCTGCGTGCCCTTGCCGCTGCCCTGTGCTCCCATGAAAACGTACTTGCGCACCCTCGGCACTGTCGCACACCGAGGGCGGGGCCGACCAGGCCCGAGCCCGTTCGTGGTGCCGGCCGACACTCGACACCTGGGCATGATGTGGCGGGTTGGACACGTCACAACGCCTGAGGTGGCGTTGACAAGCCGCCACAGGTCGCAGCTGTTCATGGCCCGAGGGCACGAGTTCTGCCGTCACGGAGCCGGCCGTGCGGGCCTGGCCAGGTCGTGCAGGGCGTTCGCGTAGCCGGGGTCGGACCAGTAGTCGGAGTGGCCCTCGATGTCCTCGCCGAGCCGGCGAGGATCGATCAGCAACCGGTCGACCGGCGGGTCGGCAACCGTCGGCGGGTCGAGGACCCACGACCCGATCGGGTCCGTGTCGCGGTAGAGGTTTCGCCAGCGGCCGTCGAGCCGGTCGCGTACGCGGGCCAGCGTGTCGGCGCCGAGGTATGCCGGGAAGAAGCGTGCGTAGAGACGGCGCAGCGGCGAGCCGTGAGTCAGCAGGTCGACCTGCGATGCGGCCTGTGGGCTCAGTTGGAGGACGGTGGCCGCCACCAGGACCGACCCCTGGGAATGGCCGGAGAGCACGACGGTCGAGGACGGCGAGCCGGTCAGTGCCGTGACCCTGTCGGCCAGTTCGGGGACGGCCCGCTCGCCGTAGGAGGGGGGTGCGAGCGGATGGGCGGCGCGGGGGAAGAAGGTGCCGACATCCCAGAGGATGCCGACGGTCCGGCGCAGGGCCACGTTGCGGTACGAGTTCCACGCCAGGACGACCAGGCCGAGCGCGAACAGCCCCATGATCCAGGTGCCGAACGCGGTCAGTGTCGACAACGGCGGCTGCTCGACGAAGCGCCAGTTGTCCGCGCCGGCCGTGTACACGACGAGTCCGGCGAGGAGCACCGCTCCGCTGACGAGGACGATGCGTCCGACGATGCGGCCCACCCCGTCGGTGAGTGAGGCCCAGCCGACGACTGCGGCGACCTTCCGGACGAGCGGATCCGATCCCGAACGCCCGTTCGCCTCGTCCGGACGCTGGCGGAGGACGGCTTCGGCCAGGTCGTCCAACCGCCCACGCACGCCCAGGACGACGACGAGGGCGACCACCAGCAGAGCGGCTGTGATCACCGATGCGGCGGCACCTGCCCAGGCGAACGACGGTGGCACCACCATCGGAACCTCGGCTGTCGCGGCGGCCAGCCGGTCCGAGAAGGGCCGGGACGGGTCGTTCACGACGACCTGCTGGGCGAGGAGGTGCTCCGCCGCGGTCCGCTGGCTCAGCACCGGAAAGCCGAGCAGTTCGGCGACCCGGTAGGTGATGCCGGCCGAGAACCCGCCGGCCACGAGGAAGGCGACCGTCGCGATGGCCGGACCAGCCATACCGCGCATGGCGGGCCGGCTCAGCGGGTCGGTAGGCACCCCGTCAGCCTGCCGCCAGGGCTGCTGTGCGGCTACGGCGAGCGCGAGCAGGACCAGGATTACGACACCCGCCGTGAACGACGTGAGGATCGCCGGACGCAGGCCGGGCAGCCGCCCGGCGTCCGCCCACCGGCCCTGCCAGTCCCACGCCGAGTAGACCGTGCCGATCGCGAGCAGTACGAGCGCGCTGCGCCGGGCGAACGTGGCTCCCGCGGCGGATACCGGACGTTGCATCGCCCTAGCGGACGGCGCTTCGCGCGCACCGCGGCCGGTCACGGCCTCTGCACCGATGAGCACCACCGAGTAGGCGAGGACGGCCAGGGACGCGAGGCAGATCACCGCACCCAGTACCTGTGCGGCACCGGTGGCGACCAGGCGGGTCGCCGGCCAGGCAACGAGGGCGGCCAGCAGTGCGGTCGCCGCGGCGACGTGCGTGGTCCGCAGCATCGGCATCCCCGGGTTCCCCCGCCAGAATCGCGAGCGGGCGAGCGGAACGTCGTCGCCGTGCTGGACGGTGGCGTCCGGTGCCGGCTCGGTCACGCGCGGCGTGCTTCGTCCCACCATCCCCACAAGCAGCACCACGAGCAGGGGGATCACGGCGGTGACGGCGACGCGCCGGCCCGGGCTGGACAGGAAGCCGTCGGCAATCAACGCGACCAGCGGCGTGGCGTCGGCGCATCGGGGGATCCGACCGCACTGCCACCCGGCGAGGTCGACGGCGACCAGAACCGCCGTCAGCAACATCGTCACGGTGAGGACGAGCCCGAACAGCCGCAGCAGGACCGCCGCCGCGTGGCCGGCGACGACCTGTCGGCGGGAGGCGCCGACCGGTACCGCGGGGAGCATCCAGTGGACCAGGTTCACCAGCATCAGGGGAAGGAGGAGCAGCCAGGCCGCCCGCCCTGCGGAGCCGGACGTGAGGCCACCCCAGCTGTATGCCTCGAGCCGTCCGCGGCTGCCGAGATCAGCGGACCGGCCACCCGGATACCAACGGCGGTAGAAGCCGGCCCGCGCATCGCCGCCCACCCGCTTGAGTAGCGGGTGGGCGAGAATCGTCTCGGCGCTGGTGCCGCTGACGCCGTGGACCCGCAACTCGGTACGCCCGTCCGAACCGGTGTCGAGGCTGTCGTCCCGTTCCGACGTCGTTGCTTCCACGAGCACAGGGGATCACGCGACGCCCGCGAGCGCACGGTTCTCGACCGGCGCGGCGACGACCCCATGCGTGAGCCACGTTCACCGCGGCGATTCCGCCCCACGCAACGATCAGCCCCGCGAGCTCTTCCGTGCCCATCGTGATCGCCGTGACCGGGATGCCGGCGATCACCGAAACGATGCCGAGGGTCAGTCCCGGATCACGTTCTTCTCGGGCGGGCGTCGTGCCGCGGGACCGTTCGGTCACCGTCGCATCGACCCGCTCCTGCATCTGCCGGTCGAGCCGGGCGAGAAAGCCGTCGAGCACCGCGTCCTCGTAGTCTGGGCCGAGCTCCCGGCGCGCACCGACGGCCGCTGTCAGATCGTCGCGCATGGGCCCAGTATCGTCGGGCACCTCGCCAGGATAGAGCCTTCCTGGTCGTGGCTCCATGGCCACCGCTCGGCGGGCTGCGATAGAGCGCGACACCGGTCCGGGCGGTACCGGCCTGACCGGGCAATTCGGCGATCTCCCAGAACATGGCGCGCCTTGGGAGGCGCGGGGTTAGGGGACCCGCCACCGGAGCAGAATGTCGCAAGACTCGGCCAGCTCGACGAGCAACCACCCAATCCGCGTTGCTGAGCCCGTGTCAGCC
>DASRTE010000142.1:0-11794 GCA_035656095.1 Jiangellaceae bacterium | reverse complement strand
CGCCTCGGCTTCCTCGGCCACGATCACCCGCAGGATCGCGTCGTCGTCCACCACGCCCAGCAGTTCGCCGTCGCGGACGACCTTCACGGGCGCGCTCGACGAGAGCACCGCCCGGACCGCGTCCCGGACGATGACGTCGGCGCCCAGCTCCGGCCCGTCGAGCGGGTCGTCCTCCCGGAGCGGGCGCATCACCCACCGGATGGTCAGCACGTGCGACTTGGGTACGTCGGCGACGAAGTCCCGCACGTAGTCGTCGGCGGGAGCGCCGACCACCTCGTCCGGCCGCCCTATCTGGACGGTTGCGCCGTCCCGCATGATGAGGATGCGGTCACCCAGTCGCAGGGCCTCGTGCAGATCGTGTGTGATGAAGATCATCGTCTTGCCGACCTCGTGGTGCAGCCGCACGATCTCGTTCTGCATGTCTCTGCGGATCAACGGGTCGAGCGCGGAGAACGGTTCGTCGAAGAACAGGATCTGCGGGTCGACGGCGAGCGCCCGGCCGAGGCCCACCCGCTGTTGCATGCCGCCGGAGAGCTGGTCGGGAAAGTAGTCCGCGCACCCGGTAAGGCCGACCAGGTCGAGCACCTCGCCAGCCCGCCGGTACCGCTCGGCCTTGCCCACACCGCGGATCTCCAGCCCGTAAGCGATGTTGTCCAGCACCCGCCTATGGGGCAGCAGACCGAAGTGCTGGAACACCATGGCGAAGCGGTGCCGGCGCAGGTCGCGCAGCCGCCGCGCGTCGGCGTCTCCGATGTCGTCGCCGTCGATGAGCACGGTGCCGGAGGTCGGCTCGACCAGCCGGGTCAGGCACCGCACGAGGGTCGACTTGCCGGATCCGGACAGCCCCATCACCACGAACACCTCGGTGGGCGGCACGGTGAACGACATGTCACGGACCGCCGCCACGCAACCGGTCTGCGCCATCAGCTCGGCGCGCGAGAGCGCCGCGAGCGGCGTACCGACGATCCGATCCGCCCGCGACCCGAACACCTTCCACAGGTGGGAGCAGTCCAGTGCCGGCTCACCGGCTCGCTGGCCGCCGTCGGCGACTCGCCGACCTGTCCGCTCCGTCGTCGATGTCATGGCTCCCCTAGCTATGCGGTGGGGCCGTTGTGTGGTCAGGCCGTGATCCCGCCGGGCGGCGCGATCACGGTCGGAACCAGTGCTGTGGTCGTGGCCGGATGTTCTGCCAGATGTGCTTGATTTCGCGGTATTCGTTGAGCCCTGCCGGCCCGAGTTCACGACCGACCCCGGACTGCTTGAACCCACCCCACTCGGCCTGCGGCACATACGGGTGGTAGTCGTTGATCCAGACCGTGCCGTGCCGCAGCCGCCGGGCGACCCGCTGCGCGCGGCCGGCGTCCTGCGTCCAGACGGCGCCGGCCAAGCCGTACGTCGTGTCGTTTGCGATACGGACAGCCTCGTCCTCATCGGCGAACCGCTCGACCGTGAGCACCGGCCCGAACGACTCCTCGCGGACCACACTCATGCCGGGCTGGCACCCGGTGAGGACGGTCGGCCGGTAGAAGTAGCCGTCCGACAGGACGGGGTCGTCCGGGCGGCGCCCGCCGCACCGCAGCACGGCGCCCTCGACCAGGCCCGCGGCCACGTACCGCTCCACCTTGTCCCTGTGCTCGGCCGAGATGAGCGGCCCGGTCTCGGCCTCCGGATCGAACGGTCCACCGAGCCGGATGCGCTCGGCCCGGGCAACAATCTCCGCAATGAAGTCGTCGTGCAGGCGGTCCTGCACGATCAGCCGCGCGCCGGCCGAGCAGACCTGGCCGGAGTGCAGGAAGACCGCGGTTAGCGCGTAGTCCACCGCGGTCTCAACGTCCGCATCGGCGAAGACCACGTTGGGGTTCTTGCCGCCGAGCTCCAGCGCCACCCGCTTCACCGTCGCCGCGGCCGCCGCCATGACGCGCCGGCCGGTTGCCAGGCCGCCGGTGAACGACACCAGGTCGATGGCCGCATGTTCGGCAAGGGGTCCGCCGACCTCCGGGCCCGCGCCCAGCACCAGGTTCGCGACCCCAGCAGGCAGACCAACCTCATCGAGTACGCGCATGAGCAGGATCGCCGTCGACGGGGTCAATTCGCTGGGTTTCAGGACGAACGTGTTGCCGGCGGCCAGCGCCGGCGCCACCTTCCAGGCGGCCTGCAACAGCGGATAGTTCCACGGTGTGATGAGCCCGCACACGCCCACGGGCTCGTAGACGACCTGGCTGATCGCGTCGTCCCGGCCGGTGTCGATGACCCGCCCGGCGTCCGTGCCGGCAATCCCGCCGAAGTAGCGGAAACAGGCGATAACATCGTCGACGTCGTACTCGGCCTCAACCAGCCGCTTGCCGGTGTCCAACGCCTCGGCCCGGGCGAGCTCCTTGCGATCCCGTTCCAGCAGGTCAGCAACCCGCGTGAGCACCGCTCCGCGCTCCCGCGCCGGCGTCGCCGGCCAGGCCCCGTCATCGAACGCGCGGCGCGCGGCCACTATCGCCGCCTCGGCGTCCGGCCGGGTCGCCTCGCAGACGGTGGCGATCGTCGCTCCATCGGCAGGGCAGTGGATGTCCCGCTGCCGGCCGGCGGCGGCGGACACCCATTCGCCTCCGATGAAGAGTTCTGGCATGGTGCCTCGATGTCTGCCGCAGTCCGGTGTGCGTGGTTCTCGTTGCTCAACACGCAACTCGTTCTGATATGCGCGACAGTATCCGCAGGGGTCGCGATGCCCGTCAACCCCTGCCGGGCGGCGCGAGGGCTCCGTTACCCGCCCGTGACGCCGCCGGACCGCCGGATCGACCGGCACGTCCGTGCCGTCCACATCGGACATTACGTCGAGGCTTTCTACCAAAGCTACGGCCGGTGGCCCATCAGGAACGAAATCTGCGCGGCTGCACGACGCACGGCCTCCGCGACCGCCGGCATCCGATCCGGCGTGAGTCGGAAGCTCGGTCCGGACGCGCTGACGGAGGCGGCGACCTCCCCGGTGGAGTCGCGGACGGGCGCCGCGAGAGCGGTGAGGCCGATCTCCAGCTCGTCGACGGCGGTGGCGTAGCCCCGCTCCCGGACGCCGGCCAGCTCGTCGGCGAACCGCGCCGGATCGACGATGGTGTGCTGGGTCAGCGCCGCAAGCGGCGGGACGAGGTGCTCGCTCAGCCGCGCCGCCGGCAGGTACGCCAGCAGCACCTTGCCGTTCGACGTGGCGTGCACCGGCATGCGGCGGCCGATCCAGTTGTGCAGTTGCAGCGCTGATGGGCCGGCCGCCTGATCGAGATAGAGCGCCTCCCGCCCGGAGAGCACCGTGATGTTGACCGTCTCCCCGACCTCCATCGCGAGTCGTTCGCAGACCGGACGGCTCTGCTGGACGAGGTCGAGTCGAGCGGTGGTGGCGCTGGCCAGCCGCAGGATGCCCACCCCGAGCCGGTACTTGCCGCGGTCCGCATTCTGCGTCACGAGCCCGCGGTTTTCCAGGGCGGCGACCAGCCGGAACGCCGTCGACTTGTGCACGCCGAGCTCACTGGCGAGGTCGCTGACGCCCACCTCGCCGTCGCGCGCCAGGATCTCCAGCACGGTCACCGCGCGGTCGACCGACTGGACCGGGGACCCACCGAAGTCGCGGCTGTTGCTCATTGAGCAACAGTAAGGGTTCAGTCGCCGAGTTCCTTACGCCGCCGGACGACGTACTCGTCGAGCTCCTCGCGGATGGCCTCGTCCAGCGCCGGCCGCTCGTACTCGTCCAGCTGCTTCCGGTAGATCTCTCCTGCCCGGGCCGCCGCATCAAGGCCGCCGTTGCGCATCCACCGCTCGTAGTTCGCCGACGACGAGAGCAGCGGGCGGTAGAAACACGTGCGGAACCGCTCCATCGTGTGTGCCGCGCCGAGGAAGTGGCCGCCATGCCCCACCTCGGCGTGCGCGTCGAACGCCAGCGAGGCCTCGTCGATCTCCAACGGTGTGAACTCCACCTGCAGCATGCGCAGAATCTCGACGTCGATCACGAACTTCTCGTAGCAGGCCACGAGGCCGCCCTCAAGCCAGCCGGCGGCGTGCATGACCCAGTTCGTGCCGGCGAGGAACGTCGGCAACATCGTCATCATCGCCTCGTACGCCGACTGCGCGTCGGCCGACTGGCTGGACGTCAGGCCGCCGCCGGTCCGGAACGGGAGGCCGAACCGGCGCGCGATCTGACCCGTGCAGAGCAGACCCACCGCCGACTCGGGCGTGCCGAAGCACGGCGAGCCGGACTGCATGTCGATGTTCGACAGGAACGAGCCGAAAATGATCGGCGAGCCGGGCCGCACGAGCTGCGATAGGGCGATACCGGTCAGTGCCTCGGCCATCTGCTGCACGAGCGTCGCCGGCACCGACACCGGCGACATCGCGCCCATGAGCAGGAACGGTGTGATGACGACGGCCTGGTTGGCGGCACTGTATTCGAACTGGGCGTCGAGCATCCGGTCGTCCCAGCGAAGCGGCGAGTTGCAGTTGATGAGAGAAATCGTGGCGGGCGTACGCTCGATCGCCTCCCGTCCGCCGAACAGGATCTCGGTCATCGCGATGGTGTCGCGGGCGTTGCCGCCGGACACGACGTTGCCCATGTAGATCTTGTCGGTGAGCGTCTGCAGTGCGTAAACCATGTCGAGGTGGCGCGAGTCGAGCGGGGCGTCGTTGGGCTCGCAGATCACCCCGCCGGCCGAGTCCAGCTGCGGGAACTGCTGCGCGAGCATGGTGAAACGCCGGAAGTCCTCGAGCGTGGCGTCGCGGCGCACCTGCCCATCGCGGACGAACGGCGGTCCGTAGACCGCGCCGAAGGCCATGTGCTCGCCGCCGATGTGTACCGAGTTGGCGGGATTGCGCGCCTGCACGTCGAACTCGCGGGGCGCCTTCGCCACCTGTTCCAACACGAAGTCGGGATCGAACCGGACCTGGTTGCCCTCGACCGCCTGCCCGGCCGCGCGGAACAGGTCGAGGGCTCTATCCGACAGGAACTCCACACCGATGTCGCTGACCAGTCGCCGCCAACCCTTGTCCAGTACGGCCATCGCGTCCTCGGACAGGATTTCGTATCGCGGCATGGTGTTGACAAACATCGACCCTCCCGACTCGACGCAGTCTCTCTTGACGCGATGGTCGGCCAGATTCTACTCTCATGAGATGGAACAGCAGTTCTACATCGTGGAACTCTGGCCCGCCCGCCGCTGAGGGAGTGCAGTGTGGTCACCCAGCAGACCGGCACCCAGGCGGTCGACCGCGCCGCCGAGTTGCTAGCGCATGTGGTCGAGGCGGCCGGCCCGCGCACGTTCACGTCGCTGGTCGGGGAGACCGGACTGGCGAAGTCGACAGTGTCCCGGCTGCTGCAGGCGCTCGAACGCCACCGCCTCGTCCAGCGCGACCGGAGCGGCGCGTTCCGGCCGGGCGCGGTGTTCGCCCTCTATGCGGTCCGGCATGGTGTCGGCAGCGACTTCGTTGACCTGACCACGCCGACGCTGGAGCGGATCGGCGCGCGCACCGGCGAGACGGTGAACCTGGCGGTGCCGCGCGGCGACGCGGTCGTCCAGGTCGCGCAGGTCGACAGCGTGCACCTGCTCGGCACCACGAACTGGGTCGGGCTGAGCGTGCCGGCACACTGCTCGGCGCTCGGCAAGGTCTTCTATGCGTTCCGGACCCTTCCCCTTCCGACCGGCACACTGGAACGCCGCACGCCACATACGATCACGAGCCGCAGGGAGCTGGAGCGCGATCTCGCGACGGTGATACGGCGCGGATACGCCGTCGCCCGCGAGGAGCTGGAGCCCGGTCTGGTGGCCGTGGCCGGCCCGGTCCACGCGCGGGACGGCACCGTCGTCGCGGCGATCTCCGTCTCGGGTCCCACCGCCCGGATCACCGACCGTCGGGCGGACCAGTTCGGGGCGCTTCTCGTCGCCGAGGCCGCGGCGCTGTCATCGATCCTTGGCCACACCATGGGCTACAGCCCACGAGCGGAGGGCGCAGCATGACCCCCGAGGAGATCCTCCAGGGCCTCTACGACCAGACCCTCGTCGGCAACGCGCCGGCGGTCCTCGACCTGACAAACGCCGGTCTCGACGCCGGCATGACCCCCGAAACGCTGCTCTTCGACGCGCTCATTCCGTCGCTGGAGGAGGTCGGTGCACGGTTCGAACGCGGCGACTTCTTCGTGCCCGAGATGCTCATCGCCGGCCGGGCCATGGCCGGCGCACTCGCGCGACTGCGCCCATTGCTGGCCGAGACCGGGGCGCAGACTCTCGGCACGTTCGTCATGGGCACCGTGAAGGGCGACGTCCACGACATCGGAAAGAACCTGGTCAACATCATGCTGGAGGGCGCGGGATTCCTCGTGATCGACCTCGGCGTCCAGGTCTCTCCGGAGAAGTTCATCGACGCCATCCGGACGCACAAGCCCGACATCGTCGGCTTCTCGGCGTTCCTCACCACCACGATGCCGATGTTCAAAGCCAACATCAACGCGCTGGAGAAGGCCGGCCTGCGCGACCAGGTAATCGTCATGGTCGGCGGCGCCCCGGTCACCCAGGAGTACGCCGACGCGGTTGGCGCCGACGGGTACGCCGCCGACGCGTCCACCGCCGTCAAGAAGGCCAAGGACCTGATGCAACGCCGACGGGTCATGGCCGGGGCGTAACCGCCAGCCGCGGTCGGACCGCACTCGAGACGCCGGCCGCCGGCCGCGCCCGGGGAGGAGCAGCAAAATGCACACCGTTCTCCGGTCTGCGTCCCGGACCGTCGTCATCGGCGCGGACCAGCCATTCTGCATCATCGGCGAACGGATCAACCCGACCGGGCGCCGCATCTTCCAGGACCAGTTGCGCGCCGGTGACCTGTCCCGGATCGAGCTGGACGTCACCGAGCAGGTGGCCGGCGGAGCCATGGTGCTCGACGTAAACATGGGCGTACCGCTCGTCGACGAGGCGGAACTGCTCGCGAGGGTCGTGCGGCTGGTCCAGGGCATGACCGACCTGCCGCTGTGCATCGACTCCTCGGTCGTCGAGGCGCTGGACGCCGGCCTCGCCGCGTACGAGGGCAAGGCCATGGTCAACTCGGTGACCGCGGAGGACGACCGGCTCGAGGCGATCCTGCCCCTGGTAAAGCGCTACGGCGCAGCGATCATCGCGCTGCCCAATGACGAGGAGGAGATCCCAGAGGACCCGGCCCGACGGCTGGAGTTGGCCCGCAAGGTCGTCGACGTGGCGACCGGCCGGTACGGCATCCCGATCGAGGACATCGTCATCGACCCGCTCGCCATGCCGATCGGAGCCGACACGTCCCTCGTCGTAAAGACGCTCGACACGATCGCGATGATCAAGGAGGAGCTCGGGGTCAACATGGCGCTGGGCGCATCCAACGTCTCCTTCGGCATGCCGCAGCGCCACGCGCTGAGCGCGGCCTTCCTGCCGATGGCGATGGGCCGCGGCCTCACGAGCGCCATCATGGACGCGCGTACCCCCCAGATCGTGGACGCCGTCAGGGCGGCCGATCTGCTGCTCGGCAACGACGCCTGGGGCGCGAACTGGATCTCGATGTTCCGGGCCAGGCAGGGCGCATGACGGAGTTGGTCAGCCACGACGGCCACGGCCGGGTGCGGGTGCATTTCAGCCCCGCTGCCCGCGAGATCCGCGTGCCGCCCGGGGTGACAGTCTTCGACGCGGCGAGCTGGAACGGCATCGCCATCGACTCCACCTGCGGCGGCCACGGCACGTGTCGCAAGTGCCTGGTACGCATCGACGAGGGCACAATACCAGTATCTACATTGGACATGCGGGCCTTCGGCGCCGATCAGCTGCGGGAGGGTTGGCGGCTGGCCTGCCGCGCGTGCGTCACGGCGGACCTGCGGGTAGAGGTGCCGCCGCTGGTCACCCGCCCAAAGGCGGCGACGGTCGGGGTCGGCCGGCAGGTGATCCTCCGGCCGGCCGTCCAGAAAAGATGCCTGGAGTTGACGGAGCCGACGCTCGCCGACCAGACGCCCGACCTCCAGCGAGTGCTCGCCGCGATCGACGATCTCGAACCGCGGGTGGACCTCGCGGTGCTGCGCAACCTTGGCCGCACGCTGCGGGCCAGCGACTACCGGGCAACGGCGGTGATCGTCGACGACGTGCTCGTCGACGTCGAGGCCGGCGACACGACGGGCCGCTGCTTCGGCATCGCGTTCGACCTCGGAACCACGACCGTGGTGGCGAACCTGCTCGACCTCAACACAGGAACACCGATGGCCGTACGCTCGGCGCTCAATCGGCAGCAACCGTTCGGCGGAGATGTGATCACCCGGATCAGCGCGACGATGATAGACCCCGAGGCGCTGGACCGACTGCGCGCGCTGGCCCACGAGACGCTCAACGAGCTCACCCGCGAGGTGTGCGGCGCCGCGGAGGTCGCGCCGGACGAGATCTACGAGGTGGCGCTCGCCGGGAACGCCACGATGGTGCACATTGCACTGGGCATCGACCCGGAGCCGCTCGGCGTGGCACCGTTCATCTTGTCGACCCGGGCGTTCCCCGAACTCCTCGCCGCCGACCTAGGCGTACAGGTTCATCCGCGGGCAAGGGCGGTGGTCTTTCCGTCGCTCGGCGCCTATGTCGGTGGAGACATCGTCGCTGGACTGCTCGCCTCCGGGATGGACCGCGACCGTCGGATGCGGCTATTCATCGACATCGGCACGAACTGCGAGATCGTGCTGGGCAACGTCGACCGACTCGTTGCGACCGCCGCGCCGGCCGGGCCGGCGTTCGAGGGTGCGTCCATCCGGTGCGGCATGCGTGCCGCGGATGGCGCGATCGAGGTCGTGCGCATCCAGGACGGCGAACTGGAGCTCGGGGTGATCGGGGATGTGAAGCCGGCCGGGCTGTGCGGTTCCGGCCTCGTCGACGCCGTCGCGGCGCTCGTCGGCGCCGGGCTCATCGACTCGACGGGCCGGTTCGTCCCCGACGACGAGGCGGCCCGGATCGCCCCGACGCTCGCGTCGCGGTTGGGTAGGTGCGACGGCGAGCGGGTCTTCGTTCTGCATGAGGATGTCTTGCTGTCCCAGCGTGACGTGCGCGCACTGCAGTTCGCCAAGGCTGCCATCGCCACCGGATGGAACCTGCTGCTGGCGGAATTGGGCGTCGACCCGAGCGAGGTGCAGCAGGTGCTGCTGGCCGGCTCGTTCGGCAGCTACCTGTCGCCGGCGAGCGCCATCCGCATCGGGCTCGTCCCCACGTTGCCCGTCCTGCGCGTCGTCAGCGCCGGCAACCTGGCCGGCGAGGGAGCCAAAATGGCACTGTTGAGCATTCGCGAGCGGGCCGGCGCCGCCACCTTGCTCGAGGAGGTCGAGTACGTTGAGCTTTCCGATAGGTCCGACTTCAACGACCGCTTCGTCGACCTGCTCGCATTCCCGCCCTAAGGTCCGTACGCCGGATCGTGCGGCCGTCATCGCCTGTGGCGCCCTCGCTCAGGATGTCGAACGCATCGCCGCCGCGCGCGGTTGGCCGGTCGACGTCCATCCGCTGCCTCCCGTGTTGCACAACCACCCGGAACAGATTGCCCCGGCTGTGGCGGCGCTCGCGACGACACTGCGCGTCCGCTACCCCACGGTGGCCGTCGCGTACGCGGACTGTGGCACGTACGGCGCCCTCGACGAGCTTTGCGGCCGGCTCGGGCTGCGTCGACTGGGCGGCGCGCACTGCTACGACGTGCTGGCCGGCGCGGAACGCCTGCGGACCTTGTTCCATAGCGAACCGGGCACATACGTGTTCACCGATTTTCTGGTGCGTTCCTTCGAGCGGACGGTCGTCGCCCCGTTGGGCCTCGACCGCTGGCCGGAGCTTCGCGACGATTACTTCGGGCACTACCGGCGCGCGGTCTGGCTGACCCAACGACCTACAGCGCCGCTTTCCGCGAAGGCGCGCGCGGCCGCCAGCACGCTCGGCCTGCCACTCACCGTCGTCCACGTCGGCGACGCGGGCCTCGAGCGGGAGCTGGCGGCGCTGCTGTCGTCGAGGCAGACCGGGTCGTTCGCGGCTACGGACGACGGCCGGCGGCCCGCGAACGTGACCTCGGACCGCCGCCGGCGCATGCCGATCGACGGCCGCCGCGCCAACCCATGATCTTGAAAAAGTTGCCAGTCCAAAGGGTGGACCGGCGAGAGGAGGATCCGTGCAAATCTCGATTGCCCGCGGGACTGCCGTTGCGGCGTTATCAGCCGTCGTGGTCGGCCTTTCCGCCTGCTCCCCTCCGTCGAGCAACAACGAGGCCGCGGCGAGCGACGCGGCGAAGGCGAAGAGCGCCGCCGACGTGGGCGGGATGGACAAGCTCGTCGAGGCGGCCAAGAAGGAGGGGGCGCTCAACGTCATCGCATTGCCTCCCGACTGGGCGAACTACGGCGAGATCATCAAGGCCTTCACCGCGAAGTACGGCATCAAGGTGAACTCGGCGCAGCCGGACGCGTCCAGCCAGGACGAGATCAACGCGGCCAAGCAGCTCAAGGGACAAGGCGGCGCGCCCGACGTGTTCGACCTCGGCACGGCGGTTGCGCTGGCCAACACGTCGATGTTCGCCCCGTACCAGGTCGCGACGTGGAACGACATCCCGGCCGAGCTGAAGGATGCGAACGGCCTGTGGGTCAACGACTACGGCGGCTACATGTCGATCGGGTACGACGCGTCGAAGGTGCCCGCGCCCACGAGCGTCACCGACCTGCTTGGCCCCGCATACAAGGGGAAGGTGGCCCTCAACGGCGACCCGACCCAGGCCGGTGCGGCGTTCAACGGCGTCGTCGCGGCCGCGTTGGGCAGCGGTGGCTCCGCGGAAGACATCGCCAAGGGCGTCGACTTCTTCAATCAGTTGAAGAAGGCCGGCAACTTCCTGCCGGTCGACCCGACGTCCGCGACGATCGAGTCGGGCCAGACCCCGGTGGTCTTCGACTGGGACTACCTCAACGTCGCACAGGGCGTGAAGCTGAAGGGCAAGCTTGACTGGAAGACCGTCGTACCCGCAAACGCCGTGGTCGGCTCCTACTACATCCAGTCCATCAACGCCGACGCCCCACACCCTGCCGCCGCCCGGCTGTGGCAGGAGTTCCTCTACAGCGACGAAGGCCAGAACCTCTGGCTCAAGGGCGGCGCCCGCCCGGTCCGGGCCGATGCGATGAAGGCGGCCGGCACGCTGGACACCGCGGCCTTCACCGCGCTGCCCGCGGTCACCGGTACCCCGGTCTTCCTCACCCAGGAGCAGACCAAGGCAGCCAACGACTACCTTGCCGCCAACTGGGCCAAGGCAGTCGGCTGACAATCCGATGAGCGACCGAACAATGTGGACGGCCGAGCAGGTCGAGGCGCCGACCATCACCGGTGTACGGGGTGGTCGGCGCCGAGCCTGGTACGGCCGTTGGTTGCGCCGCGACCTCCTCGGCGTCGTCCCGTTCTTCGTCTTCGTGGGTGTCTTCCTCGTCATCCCCACGCTGGGCGTCGCGATCGGTTCGTTCGCCGGCAACGACGGCCGGCCGACGCTCGACAACGTGAAGGCGCTCGCCGACGGCTATATTGTCGACGCGTTCGTCCGGAGCATAGCCCTGTCCGCGACCACCGCGATCCTGGGCGCGGTGATCGGCGCGCTGCTCGGCTACGCGCTGGTCACCGCCCGACCGGAGAGCATGTTACGGCGGGTCGTCACCTCGGCCTGCGGCGTGCTGGCACAGTTCGGCGGAGTCACGCTGGCGTTCGCCTTCATGGCCACCATCGGGCTGAGCGGCTTCGTCACGGTGTTCCTTCACGACTCGCTCGGCATCGACCTCTACTCCGGCGGC
>DASRTE010000141.1:0-22382 GCA_035656095.1 Jiangellaceae bacterium | reverse complement strand
GGACGAGGGTCGGAACGGCCATCAGGTCAGCCCGGCCTCCTCGATCATCTGCAGGGTCTCCTCCAGGGTGTCCAGGTCGGACAGATCGATGTCGGGAATCTGCAGTGAGTCCAGAGGTGGCAGGCTCTCGGCAATCGGGACGCCGTCGACGAGCGGGTACTCCTTCGTGTCCTCCGCGAAGTAGGTCTGCGCGTTGTCGCCCAGCAGGTACTCGGCGAACCGGACCGCCTCGTCATCGTGATCGGAGGCGCTCAGGACGCCGACGCCGGCCACGTTGACCAGGGCGCCGGGATCCCCGTCGGGCAGGAACTTCAGTCGGGCAGGAACGGCCTCCAGGCCCTCCTCGGCCACCTGCTCGTACCAGTAGTAGTGGTTGATCAGCCCCAGCGCGACGACCCCGTCCTCGGCTGCGTTGAGGATCAGCACGTTGTTGTCGAAGAGCTGGACGTCGTTGGCTGCCATGCCGTCGAGCCACTCACGGGCGACGTCATCGCCTTCGAGAACCCGTATCGCGGTGACGAACGCCTCGAACGACGCGTTGCTCGGGGCCACTCCGACCTTGCCCTTCCATCTCGGGTCGGTGAGCTCGAAGACGCTGTCGGGGACCTCGTCCTCGGTCAGCTGGTCCGGGTCGTACACGATCACGCGGGCCCGGCCGCTGGTGCCGATCCAGGTTCCGTCGTCGGCTCGGTAGCGCGGTTCGACGGTGTCGAGCAGTCCGTCCGGCAGTTCAGCCAGCATCCCCGCCTTGGTCAAGGCACCGAGAGCGCCCCCGTCCTGGGCGAAGTAGACGTCCGCGGGTGTCCGGTCGCCCTCCTCGAGGATCTGGGCGGCCAACTGTGCGGTGTTGCCGTAGCGCACAGAGACCTCGATGCCGGTCTCCTCGGTGAAATCGTCGATGATCGGTTGGACCAGCGCCTCCTGGCGGCCGGAGTAGACGACCAGCTCGGACTCGTCCACACCCTGCCCGCCCTCCTCACCGCCACCGCAGGCGGCGAGGATGAGTGCCGCCACGGGCAGCAGCGCGGCGAGCAGCCGGCGGTGAGGCATCGGAATCTCCAGGACGTCGGGGTTCGGACGTCCTGCATCGTACTTAGGCATGGCTTACCTAGCCTAGGCCGCCGGGTAGTCCGGCTCTGACACCGAGGGCGAGCTCGACGACGGGCAGTGCCCGGGTCCACCTCGGCGCACCGACCCCGTTGGACATCGCCCGGAACCTCGCCGGCTGGGGAACGATGATCGAGGTGGTCGAACCGCGATCCGTCCAGGCCGAGCTGGCGCGGATCGGCGCCGAGCTTGCCGGCCGCTACACCGTGCGCCGTCAGACCGCGCGAACGGGTATCTCGCCGGTCTCCTCCGCGTGACGCCGAACGGCGTCGACGCTGTCGTGGACGGCTGCCGCCACAGCCTCGGTGACACCGGGATGGAACACGCTCGGCACGATGTACGCGGCGTTCAGTTCGTCGTCGCTCACCGTCCCGGCGAGCGCCCGGGCGGCAGCGAGCAGCATCTCGGTGGTGATCGTCCGGCTGTGCGCGTCGAGCAGGCCCCGGAAGACGCCGGGAAACGCCAGCACGTTGTTGATCTGGTTGGGGTAGTCGCTGCGACCGGTCGCGACCACGCTCGCGTGCCTGGCGGCCGCGACCGGATCGACCTCGGGATCGGGATTGGCCAGCGCGAACACCACGGCGCCGTCCGCCATCGTCGCGATGTCGTCGCCGGTGAGGATGTTGGGTCCGGAGACGCCGATGAACACGTCGGCACCGACCAGGGCGTCGCGCAGCGTGCCGGTGACACCCCTCGGGTTGGTGTGCTCGATGAACCACTCAGCGGCGCCGTGCAAGTTGTCCCTGCCGGCGTGAATCACGCCGGCACGGTCGGCGGCGACGATGTCGCCCACACCGGCTTCCAGCAGCAGGTCGGCGACCGCCCGGCCCGCGGCACCCGCTCCTGACATCGTCACGGTGACCGTACCGATGTCCTTGCCGACGACCTTGAGCGCGTTGTACAGCGCGGCCAGGACGACGATCGCGGTGCCGTGCTGGTCGTCGTGGAAGACGGGGATGTCGAGCAACTCGCGCAGTCGTGCTTCGACCTCGAAGCACCGGGGCGACGAGATGTCCTCCAGGTTGATGCCGGCGAACACCGGAGCGATCGCCCGGACGATCTCGACGATCTGATCGGTGTCCTGCGTATCCAGACAGATCGGGAATGCGTCGATGTCACCGAACCGCTTGAACAGCGCCGCCTTGCCCTCCATCACCGGGAGCGCGGCCAGCGCGCCGAGGTTGCCCAGACCCAGTACCGCCGAGCCGTCGGTCACGACGGCCACCGTGTTTCGCTTGATCGTCAGCCGCCGGGCGTCCTCGGGGTTCTCGGCGATGGCCATGCACACTCGGGCCACCCCCGGCGTGTACACGAGGGAGAGGTCGTCACGGTTGCGGATGGGCACCTTGGACCTGATCTCGAGCTTGCCGCCCAGGTGCACCAAGAAGGTGCGATCGCTCACCTTCTTGATGACGACCCCGTCCACAGTCCGCAGGGCGTCGACGAGCTCGTCCGCATGAGCGGTCGACGTGGCCGCGCAGGTGACGTCGACCTGGATCCGTCCCTGCCCCGACCCGGTGACGTCCAGGCCGGTCACCATCCCGCCGGCCTTCTCGACCACGGCGGTGAGCTGACTGACCGCTGTGCCGCCTGCGGGGACCTCGAGCCGCACGGTGATCGAATAAGACACGCTGGGAACGGTGGCCACAGCCGACTCCTTCGCCGGGATGCGTAGTGGTGACGCCACGGATCGTCCCACCCCCACGCCGCTCCACGGTACCGCCAGGCTCTACCGTGTCGACGTGATCGTCGTAGCGGGTGAAGCCCTGGTCGATCTGGTGGCCGAGGACGACGGACGATTCCGCGCCGTACCCGGAGGATCGCCGGCCAACGTCGCGGTCGGGCTGGCCCGCCTGGGTGTACGTACGCACATGCTCGCCCGCCTCGGAACCGGCCGGTTCGGCCGGATCATCCGTGAGCACCTCTCCAGCAACGGCGTCGGTCTCGACCTCGCTGTCGACACGTCCGAGCCCGCGACGCTCGCCGTCGTCTCGCTCGACGCCGACGGCCGCGCGGCGTACGACTTCTATGTCGACGGGACCGCCGACTGGGGCTGGTCGCCGGCGGAGCTGCCGGTGTCACTTCCGGCCGGGACCATCGCCTTCTGCACCGGCTCGCTGGCCGTCGCGCTCGAGCCCGGCGCCACGGCCATCACCGACCTGATGCGCCGTACAGCCGCCGCCGGCGTCAGCGTCGTCCTCGATCCCAACCTGCGCCCGGCGCTGCTCGGAGAGCGGGCCGCTGCCCGGCGCCGGCTCGAGGCACAGATCGTCGTCGCCGACGTCGTGAAGGTCAGCGACGAGGACCTGGCCTGGGTGGCTCCGGACGAGAACCCGGCCGACGTGGCCGCGCGGTGGCTGGACCTCGGCCCGAAGCTCGTCGTCCTGACCCGGGGCGCCGCCGGTGCGTTGGCGCAGACGCTCGACGGAGCGCGGGTGGATGTTCCGACCCTTCCCATCGACGTCGTCGACACGGTCGGGGCGGGCGACGCGTTCACCGCCGGCCTGGTCGATGGGCTGAGACGGTACGACCTGCTCGGCGGCGATGCACGGGACCGCCTCGGCGGGTGCACCGACGCCACCCTGCGGGCGGTGGTCGAACGAGCCACTCTCGTCGCCGGGCTCACCTGCGCCCGCCGTGGCGCCGACCCACCCACCGCCGCCGAGGTTGCAGCGGTCTCGTAACGACCGCTCCCCGTCGGTACGGTGGGCCGGTGGGAACGACCGCGGACGACGCGGCCTGCGCGGTGGCACACGGCGCGCCGCCTGCCGACGGCGAGAGTCGGCGTCTGGTCGTCGTCTTCGCGTCCCCGGTGGCCGGCCACCTGCTCCACTTCGGAGGCCACCTGGGCTACGCAACGGTGTTGATCGATCCTGCACCCGACCCGGTCGTGGATGCCGGCACCACAGTCGTCACCGCAGTCGACGAGGCCGGCATCGACCCCTCGACCGACGTGGTCCTCACCGACCACCACCGGGCCGAGCTCGGAGCGGTGCTACGCGACGTGCTCGCGCAGCCCGCACGCTGGATAGGGGTGATGGGGTCACCGCGCCGTGCCGGTCCCCACGTCGACGCACTTCGCGAGCTCGGCGTCGAGCCGGCCGAGATCGCCAGGGTGCACCGGCCGATCGGTCTGAACATCGGATCCAGGACGCCCGCCGAGATCGCCGTCGCCACACTGGCCGGCCTGCTGGCGGACCGGGCGGGACGCGCCGGCGGATTCGACTTCGACGCCGCGCCGGTCGCCCGGCTAGGCTGAGGGTGTGACAGGTCAGCGCTTCGGCTGCCCCCGGTCGGCGAACGTCCGCCGCCCGGAGGGCCTGCACGCCTGACCCTTCCGCGCGGACGACCGGCCGGGGGAGAACGTCCCACGTCCCGACTCCTCGGAAGGCCCGGTCATGTCCACCACACCTGTCTCGACCGATGTCCTGGTCGCCGCACTGTCCACGCGTGACCTCACCGATCCGGCTCAGGGCCCGCATGCGCTGCAGATCCTCGTCGAGGAGGCCGTGCGTGCTCTCACCCGGGACGGGGTCCAGGTCCGCCTCGAGCGCAGTCGTCCTGTCGTCCCCGTCCAGGACAACTACGACCTCCTCGGTTACGCCCCGGACGCTGTCGCCCGCGTTGCGCGCTACACGCGCTACGTCAGCGACACCTGCGTGTTGCGCAGCCACACCTCTGCCGGCATCCCGTCCGCCTTGCGGCGCCTGGCCGCCGACGCCGACGCATCCGCCGAGGTCCTGCTCGTGCTGCCCGGCATCTGCCACCGGCGGGACGCCATCGATCGTCTGCATACCGGCACGCCGCACCAACTGGACCTGTGGATGCTCCGCCGCGACGGGCGCCGCCTCGACCGCTCGGACCTTGCCGACATGGTGAGCCGCCTGCTGGCGGCGGTCCTGCCGGGCGGGCACTGGAGGTGGACCGCGGCCGAGCACCCGTACACGGTGGGAGGGCGCCAGATCGACGTCATCGACGCCGGCCGCCCGGTCGAGATCGCCGAGTGTGGACTCGCAGCTCCCCACGTCCTGAGCAACGCGGGTGTCGACGCCGAGCGATGGAGCGGCCTTGCCCTCGGCATGGGGCTCGACCGCGTGCTGATGCTCCGCACCGGTGTGCCCGACATCCGGCTGCTGCGCTCGACCGATCCCCGGGTGTCGGCCCAGATGCTCGACCTCGCGCCGTACCGCCCGGTGTCCGACCTACCGCCCGCTCGGCGCGACGTGTCGGTGGCGGTCGCGGCCGGCGCCGACGCGGAGACCCTCGGCGACCGCGTGCGGGAGACGCTCGGGCCGGACGCCGACCTGGTGGAGGAGGTCACCGTCCTGTCCACGACACCGTATGCCGCCCTTCCCGGGCCGGCCCGGGATCGCCTCGGCATCCGGCCGGGGCAGGACAACGTCCTGCTCCGGATCGTCCTGCGCCCGACCGACCGCACCCTGACCGCCGGCCAGGCCAACGCCCTGCGCGACCGGATCTACGACGCGCTCCACGAAGGCGCCGCAGGCGGCTCCGGCACCCGCGTGACCCGGACGTCATCGCCGGCGGAGAGCTCGAGTTCGGTCGCGGCCGCGCCCCCGTTGACGGCGATCGCGATGTGGCCCGCCGAGTCGACGAACACGACGAGGTCGCCGGCTGCCACGTCGCCGAACGTGGAGGCGAGCACGACAGCATAGGCCCGGTCCCCGGCTGCCACCTCGACCGGACCCCCGGCCAGTCCCGCCGCCTCCAGGTCGGCGACCGTGGCGGCGAGCTGGACGTTCCCGAAGCGGTCGACGGCCAGGACCTCGGTCTCGAGGACGCCGGCGCGGATGTCCACGCGCGGCGCCGGAAGGCGGGCGAGGTCGTCGACGGCGAGGGCCGACCCGAGCGCACTCAGCGCCACCCCGACCGCCAGGTGCGCAGCCACCGGTGCGAAGACGTCGCGCCCGTGGAAGGTGTGGGCGGGGCGGGGGAGGTGGTACGCGGGGTCGGACGGCTCGACCGCCGCCGTGACACCGCCGAGCGCATCGGCGGCCCACAGGAGCAGCCCGTTGTCCGGCCCGACCAGGATCGACGCACCCGCCGCCAGCGCAAGCCCCCGCCGTGAACCGCCCACACCGGGATCGACCACCGCGACCACGACCGACGGCGGCAGGTAGGGAACGGTCTGGGCCAGGACGACGGCGCCGTGCCGGACATCGCCTGCGGGCACGTCGTGAGTGATGTCGGCCATGCGGACCGTTGGCGCGATCCCGGCGACCACCCCTCGGCATGTGGCGGCGAAGCCGTCGCCCCGGCCGTAGTCGGTCAGTATCCAGATCCATTCGTACGCCAGGCCTGCCACCGCAGCCTCCGGTCAGGAACGTACGAGCCTCGCGATCGCTTCGGAGGCTTCCTTCACCTTCTCCTCGGCATCCGTGCCGCCGTGGGCCACGGCTTCGGCGACGCAGTGGCCGAGATGCTCCTCGAGCAGCCCGAGGGCGAACGACTCCAGCGCCCTGGTCGCGGCGGAGACCTGTGTCAGCACGTCGATGCAGTACTTCTCGTCGTCGACCATTCGCTGCAGCCCTCGGATCTGGCCTTCGATGCGGCGCAGGCGGCGGAGCTGGGCGGCCTTGGTGTCGGCGTAGCCGGGTGAGATCAGGCCCATGATCGGATGATACCCCTCGGGGGTAGAACGGCGCAGATCAGCGAGCCAGCCATGGGGCCGGGTCGTGGAACACACCGTCGACCTGGACCTCGAAGTGCAGGTGCGGGCCGGTCGAGAGGCCGGTCGACCCGATCCGTCCGATCACCTCGCCACCGGTGATCCGGTCCCCCGGTCGGACCAATGCCGCGGCGAGGTGCGCGTAGCGCGTGGTGATCCCGTTGCCGTGGGCGATCGTGACCAGCTTGCCGTACGCGGGCTCGACCGTGACTGCGGCGACGGTGCCGTCCGCCACCGCGTAGGCCCGGCCGTCCGCCGGCAGGAAGTCGATGCCCGTGTGCGCCTTCGGGACACCGGTGACGGGGTGCCTCCGCATCCCGTACGTGCTGGAGACCGAGCCGAGCCCGGGCCTGACCAGTCGCCGGTCGATGCCGAGCGATGCGGTGAGCACCTCCGCAGCCGCCGTGGCGGTGACGCTCCCGGCGTCGGCGTCCTCCCGCACGTCCTCGGCCGCCAGATACGCGGCCTCCGCGGCGTCGAACAGGCCCTCGGCGTCGGTGAGCGTCACGGCCGCCGCACGGTGGTCCCGGACGGCGGCGGCACGCTCCTGGCGGATGCGCTGCTCGCGATCCACGGCGATCTCGACCTCGTCACCGGCCGCCGCGACCTGGTCGTGGACCACGTCCGCCAGCGGGTCCAACGTTCCGACCAGCGGGCCGACCACGGTCGCCAACCCGGTGGTGGCGGCGGTTCCGGCTGCCGCGACCAGACCGGAGTCGGTGTAGCCGGTCGCCACGTCCGCCGCGGCGTCGGCCATCTGGAGCAGCCCACCCCCCTTCTCGACGATCAGACGCTCGGCGGTCACGTCCACGACACGCTCACTGAGGTGTGTGGTCCGAGAGCGGGCCGCCTCCAGAGCGGAACGCGCGGTCCGCACGGCCTTGTCCGCCTCGGTCACGGCCGCCTGCGCCCTCTCAGCCGAGGCCGTGGCATCGGCCAGCGCCGCTCTGGCCGCCGCGGCTGCGTCGGTCGCGGCCGAGAGGGCCGTCGGGTCGACGGCGGCGGCCGACGACGGCGACGTGGTGATCGATGTGGCTGCGGCCGTGAGGACGAGGGTGCAGGCGACTCGTGCTCGCATGGTCGGGCTGGGCATACGGATCCGGTCTGTCGGGGACATGGATGGGCGCGCGTCCCTGTCAGGCAGGGTGGGCCGCGATGTTCAACGGAACCCAGCGACATGGGCGTTCCGCCCGGATGCGTGACCTCGCCCACGGTCCGTCGCGTTCGCCGTATGACCGACGTCACACGGGCGCAGGCACCGCTCCCGCGTGCCGGTGCCGCTGATCAGGCCCCCGCTGCGGTCGCCACCCAGGCGGCGACCCGGCGGCGCAGCACCGGCAGACTGATCGTGGCCGCGGAGAGCACGGCGTCGTGGAAGCCGGCTATGTCGAACCGGTCGCCGAGGGTTTGCCGCGCATCGGAACGCAGCCGCAGGATCTCGCGCTGCCCGACCTTGTAGGCCAGCGCCTGACCTGGCATGCCGATGTAGCGGTCGACCTCCACGGTGATGGTGTCGAGGTCGACCGGCATGTGCGCCACCATGAAGTCGATGGCCCGCTGGCGGGTCCAGCCCATGGCATGCAGCCCGGTGTCGACGACCAGCCGGCACGCCCGCCAGATGTCCGAGGAGAGCATGCCGAGACGGTCGAGGTCGCTTTCGTAGAGGCCCATCTCGTCGGCGAGCCGCTCGGTGTAGAGCGCCCAACCCTCGACGAATGCGGTGTGACCCCACGACAGCCGCCGGAACGACGGCAGGTCGGTGCGCTCCGTTGCGATGGCCAGTTGCAGGTGATGGCCGGGAATCGCCTCGTGGAAGGCGATGGACGCCGTCGAGGCACGACCGCGCTCGGCCGGCTCGTGCAGGTTGACGTGGTATTCCCCCGGACGGCTGCCGTCGGGTGTCGGCGGCGTGTAGTACGCGGGCGGCACGTCCGCCGCCAGGTAGTCGGGAACCGGCGTGAGCACGCATAGTGCCTGCGGCAGGATGCCGAACCATTCGCCGATCGCTGCGGTCGCCCGGTCCAGACAGCTTTGCGCATGCGCGACGATCTCGTCGCCGTTGCGGTAACGCAGGTCGGGGTCGTCGAGCAGCTTGGCGAAGATCTTGCTCACGTCGGACATGCCGAACGCCTTGGTGCCGACGTCGGCGAACTCCGCCGGAAGCCTGGTCGTGGCCTCCTCGAGGCCGATCTCGTGCAGCTCGGTGGCCGTCAGCGGAAGCCCCGTATGGAGCTCGACGAGCGCCGCATAGAGCTCCTCGCCGTCGGCCAGGTGGCACAGGCCGGGCCGGTCGTCGGGCCGCGCCACGGGTTCGAGCTCGTTGGCATACGCATCGCGATAGCGGGCGAAGGCCGGCCGCAAGATGTCGCGCACAGCGTCGGACATCTCCGCGCGCCAGGCGTCGGTGCCGTCCCAGGTGTCCGGACCGGCGAGCTGGACGAACGGGTCGCTCTCGAGCGGACTGCTCAGGTACCCGGAGACCTGGTGCATCGAGCGCGTGACGTTGACGAGGGCGGGAGTACGCCCTGCCGTCAGCCCCTCGCGGTAGCGCTGCGCACCTTGGTCGAGCATCCGGGCCAGTTCACCGATCCGGACCAGGGCCATCCGGGCGTGCTCGGGCTCGGGTGCTCGCAGTTGTGCCGCCGTGATCAGCAGGTCGGCATGGACGCCCTGCATCTGATCCGAGGCCAGCTCGATCAGCCGCAGGTCGATGGTCCGCACCGCGTCGTCCAGTTCGTCGACCAACAGGTCACGGGTGACCTGGTCGGTGTCGTCGAGATCGCCGGCGGCGACGGCTGCCGCCCGGTCGCGCAGGTCGACCCAGCGAGAGCGCAGGTGCTGCTCGGTGGCGGCCGACAGGTCGTCGGCGCGATCGTCGTAACGATGGTCGCCGAGGAAGGAGGCGAACAGCGGGCTGGCCTCGAGCTTGGCCTCCCAGTACTCGTCGGCGATGGCGCGGAGATCGTCGGAAGCGGTCACGGCGACCCATCCTGCCCGACCGGGCCGACACGGCCACGGGGCGTCTCATCCGAGGCGACTAGTGTTCGCGCCCATGCCGCGGGCGGGTACAGGAGTGGGCCGCGCGGCTGCGCTGCTCACGGTGCTGGCCTCGGCGTCGGCCGTGCTCGGCTTCGGTCGCGACGTGGTGGTCGCCGCGGTGTTCGGCGCCGGCGCGGAACTGGATGCCTTCCTGGTGGCGCAGGGCATGATGAACCTCGTCCTGGGCCTGGTGTCCAGTGCGGTCGCGACTGCCCTGGTTCCCGTGATCGCCCGCGAGGCGGCCGACGACGACGGGGTCCGTCGCGCGAACCACACCGTGACGGTGGCCCTGTCGGTCACGCTCGTCGTGCTCGGTCTCGCGTCGGTGGTGCTGTGGCTGTTCGCCGGGCCGGCGGTCTCGGCCCTGGCGCCGGGCTTCGACGAGGAGCAGGCCGACCTCGCCGTTCAAACGACCCGGATCGTCCTGGTCGCCGTCGTCCTCGTGTCCGGGACGAACCTGCTGGCGGCGGCGGCGCAGGCCCGGCGGCGGTTCTTCTGGGCAGGCGTGCAGGGCATCCCGTTCAACGTCACGATGATCGTCGCAGCGGTCGGGTTCGGGCCGGCGTACGGGATCACGGCTCTCGCCGTCGGCTTCGTCGTCGGGTCGGCCCTGCGCCTGGCCTGCCAGTTGGTTCCGTTGCGGGCGATCGGCCTGCGGCTGCGTTTCTCGTTCGACCTGACCGATCCGGGCTTCCGCGCGATCGCCCGGCTGACGCCGGCACTGCTCGTCGGCAGTGGCATCGGCAACGTCAACACCCTGGTCGACCGGGCGGTCGCCTCGGTGGTCGGAGAAGGCGTGATCACGTCGTTGTCGTACGGTTGGCGGCTGGTCACACTGCCCGAGACCCTCGTCATCGCCTCGCTGGTCGCCGCGCTCTACCCGGCGTTCGGGGCGTCGGCCGCCCGCCGGTCGGAGCTGCGGCGACTGGTCGGGCGCGGCCTGTCCTCCGCGACCATCGTTGCGCTGCCCGTCTGCGCGCTCCTGCTGGTCGCGGCGCACCCACTGGTCTCACTCGCCTTCGGGCACGGGAGCTTCGACGCGGACGCCGTGGACGACACGGCAACCGCTGTGCGGTGGTATGCGCCTGCCCTGGTCGCGATGAGCTGGCGGGAGGTCGTCGTCAAGGCGTCCTACGCGCTCGGAGACTCGCGGACACCGGTGCTGGTCGCGCTGGCCGCGATGTGCGTGAACGTGGCCGGTGACCTCACCGTCGGGTTGTCGTTCGGCGTGCCCGGGCTGGCCGCCTCCACGTCAGCGGCGATGTGCCTGGCGGCCGCCGCCAACACCTGGCTCCTGGCCCGGCGCCACGGTGGCGTGTCGATCCGTCCTCTCGCCGGACTCGTCGGCCGCACCGCGCTGGCCGCGGGCGTCGCGACCATCGCCGGCGGCGCGGCGGTCTACGCCCTTGGTCTCCGCCTCGGCGAGGGTCAGGGGGCTGCGATCGCGCAGGTGACAGCTGCGGCGCTCTGTATCTGGGGTGTCTTCGTCCTGGTTCTGCGACTCATGCATGCCGCCGAGGTCGAGGTCCTCCGCGACGCGCTGGCGCTGATCCGCCGCCGGCGAAGGTGACGACACCCCCGCCGTGTCATACAAGGCTCTCGACCTCGGGGCGGGACCGGCATTCATCGGAGCGGCCGCCGGATCGTTCGCACTCTTCTCGTTGTCTGCTGCCATCCCGGCCGGTGTGCTCGTGGACAGGTTCGGGGCCAAGCCGTTCTTCCTCGCCGGTACCGGCACCATCGCCCTGGCCGCGTTGGTCGACGCCTTGGCCGCTGTCCTGGTGGTGCTGCCGTTGGGCCAGGCGCTGCTCGGCCTGGGGCAGCTGGGCAGCCAACTGGCAGGACAGGCGAGCGCCGCACGCGGGCGAGGCGGGAGCCATCGGGATCTGCGCTTCGGCCGGGTCGCGGTGGCCGTGTCGATCGGGCAACTGGTCGGCCCGCTGGTCGGGGGCGTGATCCTCGACTGGGCCGAACAAGCCGGTCTGGATGCGCCGACGACACCGGTCTTCCTCTTCGGGACTGCTCTCGGGCTCGGGGCGACCGGGGTCGGGGCGACGTCGGGAGCCTGGGCGGCCGCCGGGGAGGTGTGAACCGACGGTGCCGAGCCTCGCCCCAGTGTTGCGTCGATGCTGCGGATCCCGGGAATGCGTCACGCCCTCGCCACGAGCATCGCGGTCCTGACTGCCATCGACCTGCTGGTGGCCTACCTGCTGGTGGCCTACCTGCCGCTGGTCGGGCGTGAGCGAGGCCTCAGCCCGGCGTTCGTCGGTTTGCTCCTCTCCGTCCGCGGCCTCGCGACGCTGGCCTCCCGGCTGGCTCTGCCCGTGCTGATGTCCTCCCTCGGCCGGCGGATGACCCTGGGCGGGAACCTGTTTGCGGCTGGGCTGGCCACTGTCGCGCTCGGTGTCGCCACCCGCCCGGCGGTGTTCCTGGCCTTGATGGTCGTGATCGGATTCGGACTCGGCGTGGGGCAGCCGATCACGGCGTCCTGGGTCGCCGGCCAGGCGCCCTGCGGGCCGGGTGGCGGCAGCGCTGACGCTGCGGCTCGCGGGCAATCGCGCTGGGCAACTGCTGCTGCCTGCGATGGCGGGACTGGTTGCCGGCCTCGGCGGCACGGCCCTGGTGTTCGGCGCCGGTGGTCTGGCGCTGATGGGCTCGGTGCTGTGGATCCGGCGCATCGGCCTCGATCCCTGACCTCGACGCGCGGGTGGAACCTCAGTGAGCCGGGGGGGAAGTATTGCTCGCCGGGTGCTCCACGAGGGCGACCACGCGGGCGGCCATGAACCGGGCCGTACGAACCGGCGTGCCGCTGCGCGTCACCTCCGACACCTCGATGACACCGCGGCCTTGGGTGATCTCGACCCGGCGGCCCGCCCGGGTCGCGACGACGTCGTAGCTGCGCGTCGTGTCACCGGCATCGATGACGATCTCTACCCGGTCGCCTCTCATGCCCGCGCCCTTTCGCCAGATCTCACTGGCATTGTCCCTTGTCCGTGCGACAGCGAGCCACATAGGTCACTGCGGCGACGGACAGCTCCGAACGCACCGCACATGGCGCGACGAACGCGAGGCCGGGCCGGCCGGCTACAGGACCGAGACAGGTGCCATTAGCTACCTGCGATCGCGACACCCCTCGCGCCGCCACCTGCAGCTGCCGGCGACGGAAGCACCTGCGGAGTTTTCGTTAAGGTGACGCCGGCTGCGGCACCATCGACACCGATTCGGCGCACGAACGTCGGGACCTCGCTGCGCAAGCTGAGGCGGACTGTCCGGTGAAATGTCTCGAGAAATGGCATGAGCATTCCAGCGTTCCGTACGAAATGACCCGTTTACTCGAGCCTCATTGCGGCGGTGATGCGCGATTGTCGCGTCGCGGTATTCGTCGTCTATGGGGCGGGGTTGTGGTGTTCGTATCGGGGGCGGGTGTTGCGGCGGGGTATCTGGTCGGGGTCGACCTACGGCGGTGGCAGGAAGTGGGGTCGCCGGTCGGCGGCCATGGCGACCTGCCAGCCGTGGTGTGGTGGATGACCCGGTGGTGGTATCCGCAAAGCAGGACCAGGTTGTCCAGGTCGGTGGGTCCGCCGTCGGCCCAGTGGGTGATGTGGTGTGCCACAGTGTCCCGTTATAGGTAGAGCGTATGCCCAGGTCAGCGGGCGTGTCGGCCTAGCTGGCAGGCCAGGGCCAGCCCAGCCCAGCTATGCCGGTCGTGTCGGCCTGGAGCTGGCAGTCTGTCCCGAGGTACAGGGATGCCCGTGATCGCCGCTATGGGCCGCACAGGGCCGCGCGTGAGGCATCCCCCAGGGGGTGATCTTGGACTGGCCGAGTCCAAGATCGCCAGGGGTGGGGGGTAGGTCAGGTCCAAGATCACCAGGGAACCCCCGGCCAGGCATTTTTGTGCGCGCCAGAGTTTTTGTTCTCGCAACTACACGGCTCTGCTTTGCGCGGCAGTTCGGTGGTTCGCCCGGGACGCGTCTACAGCTGCTCAACCACAAAGCCGGTGACGGTGCCCACGCCTATCCCGCCGGCCGATGCGCCGACGTCTACCCCGTGGCCGATGATTCCCTCGAAGTCACCGGTGCCGCCGAGGATCTGGACGGGCCCCGTGTTCGTGAAGTCATCCTGCTCGCCAGAGGTGAGGAAGATGTGCTTGAGCATGTCGAACGTGCCGCTGCCGTCATCGCACGTGTACGTGGTGCGGACGAGCAGGTTGCCTCCGCCGGACCGCGCCTGCCCGGAATGGGCGAATGCCTCCACGCTGACGTCGTCCTCGAACGTGCCCGACGGGCAGAGGGGCTCGGTGGCAGTGAACGTGAACACCCCGGTCTCGAAGTTCAGCTGCTCGTTGATGGTGAATGGCACCTTCTCGGCCGCATGCGCCGGTTCGGCGATAACGAACACGGCCAGCAGACCCATGACTGCGGCGCTAATCCTCAACGTTCGGTACATGGCGTTCCCCCCGATTGATCCGCTGCCGGGCCTGGGCGGCCGGGGCGCGAGGTCTGGAGCGTACGGCGCCCGCGGATATCTCCGCAGTCCCTCAGGGAGATTGACCCGGCTGGGTCGATCACCACGAAGCAGCTTGATCGCGGTCTGTGCCGGGCGGCGTCCGGTGCGAGCCTGCGCACGACGACGACGCTGCTGGGCTGGCTTCGCTGCGGTCCAGCCACCGTTTGGCACGTCGCCCGCGTGGAAAAGAGAGGTCGTCCGAGCGCCATTCGCAGACTCGAATGAGCCACAAAGCAGAGAGCCTGACTCGGCCGACGATGGCCAATCGGAAGAGACCAACATCCCCGATGACGGGATCTCCTTGCAGGTGCACGTCAGTTGCGCTGCACCACCGGTGCCCGGCGTATCCACCCGCCTTGATCAGTCTCCGTGCAGTGCGCTCCACACCTCGATCACACTCGGCACGACGACGAGCCACACGCCGAACACGAGCGGCAGCGCCAGCAGCGTGCTGCGATCGCCTCGACCCAGGCGAGCGAACGTGGCGAGTCCCAACATCACGACGCCCACGGGCACCGTGGTTGCCAGAGACGCTCCCGCCAAGACCACCACGACCATCAGGGACAGGGACGCCAACGCCCGTCGGCCGGCAGCGGTCGGCGGAGCGAGCGGCTCCTGGGCGGCTGCGTTTGGCGTGTCGCCACGGCGTGCGCGGGCGACCACGATCCAGAGCAAAGAGATGATCAGCGGTGGGAGCAGCACTCGCTACACCACCCCAATGGACCGACGGTGCCCTCATGCCGGACCGGAAGGGGTGACGTCGGACACGACGTAGTCGTCCGAAAGTGGAGGTGCCGGGAATCGAACCCGGGTCCTTCGTCGTGTTGCCAGGGCTTCTCCGGGCGCAGCCTGCGCTGCCTCTACTCGGCTCCGGTGATCATGCAGGCGAGTTCACCGTGACGAGCCCAGTCGCGTTGCTGTCCCTCCCGGTCCCGCGACCGTACCGGAAGGTGGAGCCTCCTAGCTGATGCCGAACACCGGGTCGGAAGCATCCCCGGGTCGACAGACTTCAGTGCTCTGCCTCAGGCGGCGAGAGCGAAGTCAGTGCGCTTAGCGTCGGCACTTGTAACGTTTGCCGCGATGGTTCGCGAGATCACGCGACATCCTCGGCCCGCTTCCCCTGGTTCGACGAACGAAGTCGAAACCGTTCACCCCCATGTTGAGTTGTCAACGCCTGAACGGGCTGGCGCGCTCGCTCGGCCCGTCCAGGCTACCTGTTCAAACGCCTGAGCAGCCAGGCGGATTCCCAGCGGCCCCCGCCCTTCCACTTACGCTACTCGCGGGTAACATAGACCGCAGCATCCGCGACTCAGGAGTGTGCGATGGCGACAACACAGGTCGACGAACGCGAGGCCCGACGGGTCGCGGAGGCGGCCCGGCAGACGGAGTGGCGACAGCCGTCGTTCGCCAAGGAGCTCTATCTCGGCCGGTTCCGCCTCGATCTGGTGCATCCGCACCCGAGTCAGACTCCGGATGAGCAGGCTCGCACCGACGAGTTTCTCGCCGAGCTGCGCGCGCTCTGCGAGACCGAGCTCGACGGCAGCGTCATCGAACGTGAGGCCCAGATCCCGGACGAGTACGTCAAGGCGCTCGCCCGGCTCGGCGTCTTCGGCATGAAGATCCCCCGGAAGTACGGTGGCGTCGGCTTGTCCCAGGTCGGCTACAACCGCGCCCTCATGCTGCTCGGCGCCGTGCATCCCTCGGTCGGCGCGCTGGTCTCGGCGCACCAGTCGATCGGCGTTCCCGAGCCGGTGAAGCAGTTCGGCACGGAGGACCAGAAGCAGGCATTCCTCCCCCGCTGCGCGCAGGGTGGCATCAGTGCGTTCCTGCTCACCGAACCCGACGTCGGCTCCGACCCGGCCCGGCTGGCGGCGACGGCAACGCCGGTCGACGGCGGGGCCGCGTACGAGATCGACGGTCTGAAGCTGTGGACGACCAACGGCGTCATCGCGGAGCTTCTCGTGGTGATGGCGCGAGTCCCCGAGCACGACGGGGGACGGGGCGGCATCACGGCGTTCGTCGTCGAGGCCGACTCCCCCGGTATCACCGTGGTGCGGCGCAACGCGTTCATGGGCCTGAAGGGGATCGAGAACGGGCTGACCAGTTTCGAGAAGGTCCGGGTTCCCGCCGAGAACCGGCTCGCCCGAGAAGGTGACGGCCTCAAGATCGCGCTGACGACCCTGAACACCGGGCGGCTCTCCATCCCGGCCCTGTGCACGGGGGCCTCGAAGTGGTGCCTGAAGATGGCGCGGGAGTGGTCGGCCGTACGCGTCCAGTGGGGAAGGCCGGTCGGGCGGCACGCCGCCGTCGCCCACAAGATCTCGTTCATCGCGGCGACGGCATTCGCACAGGAGGCCGCCCTGGACTTGTCCGCCCATCTCGCGGACGCCGGCGGCCACGACATCCGGATCGAGGCGGCGCTGGCCAAGCTGTGGTCGAGCGAGATGTCCTGGCTGGTCGCCGACGAACTGGTGCAGATCCGCGGTGGGCGGGGCTACGAGACCGCAGAGTCGCTGCGAGCGCGCGGCGAGCGGGCCGTGCCGGCCGAGCAGATCCTCCGGGACCTGCGGATCAACCGGATCTTCGAGGGCTCGACGGAGATCATGCACCTGCTCGTCGCCCGCGAGGCCGTCGACGCGCACCTGCAAGCCGCCGGCGACGTCATCGACCCCGACGTCGACCTGTCCGACAAGGCGAGAGCCGCAGCGCGCGCCACCGGCTTCTATGCCCGCTGGTTGCCTCAGCTGGTCGCCGGCAAGGGCCAGGTGCCGACCTCGTACGCCGAGTTCGGCACGCTCGCGCCGCATCTGCGCTACGTCGAGCGGGCTTCGCGCCGGCTGGCGCGGCAGACGTTCTACGGCATGGCGCGGTGGCAGGGCGGGCTCGAGCGAAAGCAGGGATTTCTGGCCCGCGTGGTCGATATTGGGGCCGAGCTGTTCGCGATGGCCGCGAGCTGTGTCCGTGCCGAGATGCTGCGCGGGCAGGGTGACGACCGTGGCGCGGAGCTCGCCGACGTCTTCTGCCGCCAGGCCCGCCTGCGGATCGAGCGGCTCTTCGACGCGCTGTGGCGCAACACCGACACCGTCGACGAGGCATTGGCGAAGGCGGTGCTGGACGGTCGGCACACCTGGTTCGAGGCTGACGTGCTCGACCCCACCGAGGGCACCGGCCCGTGGATCGCCGGGACGGAGGCAACAGCCGGCTCTCCCGACGTTCATCGCTTCATCCGTTAGCCGGTGGGTCGACGCGAGGCGTCAGCCGATCTCGACTGAACCTGCCTCGGGAACCAGCTCGATCCACGTCGGTCCCGGCGGGACGGTCAGGGCGGCACCGGTCAGGTCGCGCAGTTGCAGCGGCGCGGTGAGGGCTGCCTTGGACCATCGGCCGTCCACGACCCGGCCGCTGGTCAGCAGGAACGCTTCGCCGGACCCCTCGAGGACGGTCTCCGGCACCGGGTTGCCTGCCGGGTCCAGGTAACCGGCATCGCGTGTCGTGACACGCAGGACCAGCAGGTTGGCCGGCCGGAACTCGTCGCCCGCACCGGCCAGGTCGTCGGCCTGCAGCCAATGACCGTCCGACCACTGCCATCGGGTCGTGTGCGCCGGCGAGAACCTGACGGCGGCGGTCGTCGCCGACGTGCCTTCCGGCGCCGTAGAGTCGGCGCCGGCCCATGGCAGGTAGGGCGTGGCCGGCGCCGTCATCCCCCCGAACGGACCCAGCGCTGCGCCGGGGTCGAGCACGACGTTGTAGGGCGCTCGTCGCGAGCGGTCACGCGACATGCCGGGGTCGCCCTCGGTCACGACCTCGATGCCGGCAGCATCGATGGCGGCCAGCACCCTCCCGGCACCGCCGGAGCCGACCAGAACACCACCGGTCGGGGCAACGATGCCGAGGTCGGTGGTCCGTAATGAGCGGACGGGCACCACTGCCGGCGGCAGGCTGGAGTGGAACATCGCCGCCAGTCGGGTCAGTCCACCCTCGACCAGCTCCTCCACCACCAGGTCGGCGGCGGACAGGCCGAGCTGCGGCCGCGCGTTGCCGGTGTTGTCGACCTTGACGACCAAGGCGGGTCGAGCCGGCACCGAACCGTCCCGCGCCGGCGTCCCGGTGAGCGGCAGGACGGCTGTTGGCGTGCGGGTCGCGGACGCGGTGGCCGAGGGTCTGGGCTGAGGTGTGTCACCTCCGCAGCCCGCAGCCAGCAGAATCGCCGCGGCCGTGACCGCGATCCAGCTCCGCACCGTCGGTCAGTCGCCGCGCCGGGACCGGGATACCGCCCGGTCGGCCTCGCGCCTGGCCTGCCGTTCGGCGAGCGCGTGGCGCTTGTCGTAGGACCTCTTGCCCCGCGCCAGCGCGAGTTCGACCTTGGCGTACCCGTCGGCGAAGTACAGCGAGAGCGGAACCAGCGTGAAGCCCTTCTCCCGGGTCTTGCCGATCAGCCGGCTGATCTCGTCGCGGCGCATGAGCAGCTTGCGGGGCCGCCGCGGCTCGTGGTTGGTCCACGTGCCCAGGTCGTACTCCGGAATGTGCACGTTGCGTAACCAGACCTCGCCGTCACGCACCTCGGCGAACCCGTCCACCAGAGATGCCCGACCCGCGCGCAGCGACTTCACCTCGGTTCCGGTGAGCACCAGCCCGGCCTCGTAGGTGGAGTCGATGCTGTAGTCGTGGCGGGCCTTCTTGTTCCGCGCCACCAGCGTGCGGCCTCGTTCCCGTGCCATGCATGAAGGATCTCATCCCACGCATCTGCGCGGAGCCGGCAGCCTCGGGCGCTCAGAGGAAGCGCATCGGGTTCGTCCGTACGCCGTCGTCGTAGACCATGAAGTGCAGATGGCAGGCCGTCGAGTAGCCGGTGCTTCCCGAGTAGCCGATCACCTCGCCACGTGAGACCCGCTCCCCGGACGAGGCAGAGAAGCGGGAGAGGTGGCTGTAGGAGGACATCAACGCATCGCCGGCGATGCTGCCGTGGTCGATGGCCACCTGATTGCCGTATCCGCCCCGGTACCGCGCCCACAGGACCCGCCCGGGCGCGGCGGCTCGGATCTGGGTGCCGCAGTGGGCGCGGAAATCGGTGCCATCGTGCAGCTTGTACACCCCGGTGATCGGGTGCACGCGCATCCCGTACGGGGAGGTGATGTACGGGTTGGCCACCGGCCAGCTCAGGCCGGACGAGGAACTGGTCGAGGAGCCCTCGGATGCCGCGGAAGACCGGCCGGACGAGGTCCCGGACGACTCCCCACCCGACGATCCGCCGGAGGTGCCGGACGCGGCCGCAGCCGCGCGCCTGGCCCGTTCCTCGCGTTCCTTGCGCTCGCGCTCCTCCCGCGCCTTCCGGGCGATCTCGGCGATCTCGGCGTCGATGGCGTCGCGCTCGGACTCGAGTGCGCGGTACTCCCTCACGTCGGCGGCCTCGGCCGATTCCGCGGCATCCACGGCGGAGGACCGCTGGGCGACGAGTGTCTCCACTGCGGCCTTGGCCGCCCGCGCCTGCACCTCGGCCTGCTCGGCCTCCTCCTTCGCGGCTGCTGCGGCTGCCTCGAGCTCCTTGCTCCGTTCGAGCTGCCGTGCGGCCTCCTCGCGCAGCCGCCGTGCCTCCTCACGCAGTTCCTCGAGCTTGACCCGCTCGTTGGCCAGGTCGGCCCGGTCGACCTCGAGGTCGGTGAGGATGGTGTCCTCGGCATTGAGGACCGACTGCGTGTAGGTCACGCGCGCGGTGAAGTCCTGCAGATCCTTCGCCTCGAGGACGGCGGCCAGGTCCAGGAGCTGGCTCATCGCTCCCTGCTGGTAGGCCTTCACGGCGACGCCGCTCATCGACGCGCGCTTGCCGTCGATGCGGGCAGTGACCTCCGCGATGCGTGCCTCCTGGTCGCGGACCCGTTGCTCGGCGGCGGCGAGCTTCTCCGCGGCCGCGGCGTCGAGAGCCTTGGCGACCGCCAGCTCGGCGCGGGCCTCGACCAGCCGTTGCTGTGCCCCGGCGAGCGCCTGTTCGGCCGAGGCCAGAGCCTGCTCCGCCGCCGGCAGCTGAGCCTCGGCGTCCGTGTAGGACCGGGTGGCCTCGTCCAGTTCGCGGGTCGACTGGTTCAGCTCGCTCTGCGCCTGGTCGAGGCGCCGTTCGACCTCCCGCTTGCGGTCCTGCGGGTCGGCCGCCCATGCAGGTCCCAGGGCCGTCAGGATCAACCCGGCCGCGAGGACGAGCGAGGCCGTGCGCCGGCCGTGCGTCACGCTAGTCACACCAGCCACAACGGTCTCCTCCGTACCACACGGAACATGACCGTACACCCGTCCCACATGCATGGGGAGGGCTGCGGGGTCTGAATGCGCCCCGATAGCGGTCGGGTTAGACGCGCAGATAGCGGCGAAGCGTGACGAATGCGGCAATCGCCGCGAGGACGACACCCATCACCAGGAGGATCGGCATGATGGCGAGCGTGTCGGCCCAGCCCACCCAGGCAACGAACTGGAAGGCCGGCGCCAGGATCCCGTCGAAGAACAACGCTTTGATCAGGATGACCCCGACCCCCGCGAAGATGGCGCCGATGACGCCGGCGATCGCGGCCTCGAGGATGAACGGGAGCTGGATGTAGAAGTTCGACGCCCCGACCAACCGCATGATCCCGGTCTCGCGCCGCCGGCTGAACGCCGCCAGCCGCACCGTGTTCGCGATCAGCAGGATCGCTGCTACCACCATGATCCCGGCGACGATGATCGCCCCGAGCTGGATCCGGTTCAGCGCCTGGAAGAACACCTCGAGCAGCTCACGCTGATCGACCACCTGATGCACCCCGGGTAGACCCACCACTGCCGAGACCACGCCCTCGAAGCGCTCCGGATTGCGCAGTTCGACCCGGAAGGCCTCCTGAAGCTGGTCGGGGGTGATCGTGTCGGCGATCGAGTTCTGGAACTGCTCCTGGAAGTGCTCGTAGGCCTCGTCCTGCGACTCGTAGAAGACCTGCCGGACCTCGGGGTGCGTCGTCAACGTCTGTTCGATGGCCGCCTTCTGCTCCTCGGTGACCTGTCCGCCCGCGCAGCCGCTGCCGGTGTCGAACTCGTTGCACATGAAGATCGAGATCTCGATCTTGTCGTACCAGAAGTCCTTCATGGTCTCGGCCTGGGCACGCAGCAGCAGTCCGGTTCCGAGAAAGCCCATCGAGATCGCGACCGTGATGACGACGGCGAGGGTCATGGTCAGGTTCCGGCGCAGGCCGGTGACGATCTCGGAGAAGACGTAGTGGAAACGCATGACTCTCTTCGCAGGTCCGTTCAGGGACGGGCGTCAGCGGGTGTACCCATAGACGCCGCGGGACTGGTCGCGGACGAGGCGCCCGCCGTCGAGTTCGATGACCCGCTTGCGCATCTGGTCGACGATCGACTGGTCGTGGGTCGCCATGACCACTGTGGTCCCCGTCCGGTTGATCCGGTCGAGGAGCTTCATGATGCCCACACTCGTCGCGGGGTCCAGGTTGCCGGTGGGCTCGTCGGCCAACAGGATGAGCGGGCGGTTGACGAACGCACGGGCGATCGCGACCCGCTGCTGTTCGCCGCCGGAGAGCTGGTCGGGCAGGCGGTCCTCCTTGCCGTCCAGGCCGACCAGTTCGAGAACGGCGGGGACGTCGCGGTTGATCTGACGTCGCGACTTGCCGATGACCTGCAGGGCGAACGCGACGTTCTCGAACAGGGTCTTGTTCGGCAGCAAGCGGAAGTCCTGGAAGACAGTGCCGATCCGCCGCCGCAGGTGCGGGACCTTCCAGTTGGACAGCCGGTGGAGGTCTTTGCCGGCCACCCGGATGCGACCCGACGTGGGCCGTTCCTCCTTGAGTACGAGGCGGAGGAAGGTGGACTTGCCAGAGCCCGACGGGCCTACCAGGAAGACGAACTCACCCTTCTCGACCTCGACGGAAAGGTCGTGCAGCGCAGCAGAGGTCTGCGTGGGGTAGAGCTTGGTGACGCTGTCGAAACGGATCACTGTGCCTCGCCGCCGGTCTCGGGTTCGCTGTCCGCAGACCGTGCGCGCCTGCGGCCAGCGCCTGAGTCTACGTCGCCGGCT
>DASRTE010000140.1:0-2760 GCA_035656095.1 Jiangellaceae bacterium | reverse complement strand
AGCCGTCGACACCGCGGATCGCGGTGTGGCGCAAGCTCAAGCGGCTGGGGGCGGCTCAACTGGGCGACGGTCTGGTGGCGCTTCCCGCGGACGCCCGCACCCGTGAGCACCTCGACTGGGTCGCCGACGAGGTCATCGAAGGTGGAGGTAAGGCGTCCGTGTGGCTGGCACGGCCCGTGTCGAGGCGCCAGGAGCGCGACCTTGCGCAGCAGATGGCGAGCGCACGGGCAGCCGAGTACGCGGCGATCACGAAGCAAGCCACTGCCGGACGAGCCGGGCCGGCATCTGCCGCGCTGCTGCGGCGGCTGCGTGCCGAGTTCGGACGGGTCACACGTCGGGACTTCTTCCCGCCTGCCGAGCGCACGGCTGCCCGGGCAGCACTCGATGAATTCGCTGCGGCGACGAATGCGTCGGTGCCGACGTGATGTGGGCGACACGTGCCGGCGTGCACATCGACAGGGCAGGCATGCGCCTGGCTGATCCACCGGTTCATCGACCCCGACGCGACCTTCGTGTTCGTCGACGACCCGGAGGCCGTACCCGCGGAGGCGACGCCGTTCGAAATGCGCGGCGTCGAGCTGGGCCTTCAGGGTGGCGATTGCTCGTTCGAGACGATCCTGCGCCGCCATGACCTGACCGATCCGGTGCTGTGGCAGCTGGCCGCGATCGTGCAGGAGGCCGACCTGGAGGACGAGCGGTTCGACGCACCGGAGGCTCGGGCCTCGACGTCGTGTTGCGCGGGCTGTCGATGACGCTTGCCGACGAGGAGATAATGAATGTCACCGGCCCGTTGTTCGACGGCCTGTACGAGTATCACCGGAGGGCGACGCTGCTCGGCCGGCCACCCGGCTGAGTGCAGTGACCCAGACTCGGAGCGCCGAAGATCCGGTTCGCCACGTCGTGCCGTTCCGGCAGGCCGTCAAGGCGTGGTTCACGATCTCGTTGCAGACCTTCGGCGGTCCGGCGGGACAAATCGCCGTCATGCAGCACCACCTGGTGGATGAGCGCCGCTGGATAGGGCAGCGCAGGTTCCTGCACGCGCTGAACTACTGCATGATGCTCCCCGGCCCGGAGGCCCAGCAGCTGGCCATCTACACCGGCTGGTTGCTGAACGGCCTGCGCGGCGGCCTCGTCGCCGGTGTGCTGTTCGTGCTGCCCGGCATGGTCGCCCTCCTGGTCCTGTCGGCCACCTTCATCGGCTTCGGCGACACATCGGTCGTCACCGCGGTCTTGGCCGGGCTGGCGCCGGCGGTTGTCGCGATCGTCGCCCAGGCGGTGACCCGGCTGTCGCGCCGCGCCCTGTCACACCCTGCGCTGGTCACGCTCGCGGCAGCGGCCTTCGTCGCGCTCGGCGTCTTCGGCGTCCCGTTCCCCGTCGTGATCGCCGCCGCCGCGGCGGCCGGGTGGCTTCTGGCGCGCCGCTGGCCGAGCCTGGCCGAGCTCCGATCTGGCAACGGCGACGGCGAGAACAGGCCCGCGCCGCTGATTCCCGACGACGTGCTGCACCACGAATCGCCGTCCAGGCGGCGCGCTGCGAAGATCCTCACCATCGGCGTGCTCCTGTGGGCCGCACCGGTGGCCGCTTTCGCCCTGACGACAGGCCCGCACAGCGTCTTCACGACTCAGGGACTGTTCTTCTCCGGCACCGCTCTGGTCACATTCGGCGGCGCTTACGCCATCCTGACCTATGTCGCCCAGCAGGCGGTGGAGACCTACGGGTGGCTTTCGGCCAACGACATGGTCCGGGGTCTGGCTCTGGCCGAGACCACCCCCGGGCCGCTGATCATGGTGGTGCAGTTCGTCGCATTCCTCGGCGCGTACAACGACCCTGGCTCGGTCAACCCGTGGGTTGCCGGCGTCGCGGCGTCCCTGCTGGTCACGTGGGTGACCTTCGTGCCGTCCTTCCTGTTCATCTTCCTCGGCGCTCCTTCCATCGAACGCCTCCGCGGCAACCGCGCATTGAGCGCCGCATTGACTGGAATCACGGCTGCCGTCGTCGGCGTCATCGCCAACCTCGCCGTGTACTTCGCCGTGCACACACTGTTCTCGGAAACGCGACGGACAACCACGGGCCCGCTCGATTTCGAGCTTTCCGACGTGTCCAGCATTCGGCACACTGCTGTTGTTCTCCTGGCGGTCGCGTGCGTGCTCGTGTTCCGGCTCCGGTGGTCCGTGCTCCGCGTCCTCGGTTCCTGTGCCGGACTCGGGCTGGCCGCCGGACTCGTCGGCATACCAGTCACGTGACGCCATGTGACCTGGACAATGCCGGCGCACGCCGGCTATGTCGGAAGATCGGCGTAGCGTCCGCTCGAGGAGGTGAGCACCGGTGGCTCTCGACATTCAGGTGACCTTCGACGTGCACGACCACGAGGTGATGTCGCGCTTCTGGGCGCTCGCGCTGGACCACGAGGACGAGCCGCCACCGCCGGGCTTCTCGTCGTGGGACGACTTCGCCGAGCGCAATCAGATACGGCCCCAGCTGTGGCGCGCGGCGGTCGTCGATCCCGAGCGCGAGCGGCCGCGGCTGTTCTTCCAGCCGGTGCCGAAGGGTAATCGTCCTGAAGTAAGAGACGGAGCGATGGGGTGATGGCGCTGGAGTGGGAGCAGGTCGTCGTGAACGCCGCCGACCCCGTCGCGCTGGGCCGATGGTGGGCGGCTGCTCTGGAGTGGGTCGTGGTCAACGACGACCCGGAGGAGTTCGAGATCCGGCCCGCGCCGGACCGGCTGCCTGGACTCCTGTTCGCTCGCGTCCCGGAGCCG
>DASRTE010000139.1:0-20360 GCA_035656095.1 Jiangellaceae bacterium | reverse complement strand
GCGAGGAACGCGGCCTGAGCGGTGTCGAAGATCAGCGGCTTGACGTTCTCGATCGGCTGCTCGTAGGAGAAGTCGACGATCGCGAACTGTTCCTCGGCGTTGGCGGCAGCGGCTTCGGCGGTGGCGTCGCCGAGCAGGAAGCCGACCGTGACGATAATCCCGCAGTCCTCGCTGACCATCTGGTTGACGTTGGGGGCGTAGTCGGTCTCGGCGTTGGACTCGACGAACTTGACTTCGATCCCCAGGTCCGCCTCGGCGCTCTGTAGGCCCTGCCACGCGGACTCGTTGAACGACCGGTCGTCGACGCCACCGGCGTCGGTGACCATGCAGCCCAGGAAGTCGGAAGCGGCCGCTGTCGTCTCCTCGCCGCCCGCTGTGGTGTCGTCGGCCTCGTCGGGTTCGTCGCCACATGCCGCCACGACCAGCGCCACAGCGCCGACCACTGCGGCAAGTCGAAGTTTCTTGTTCACGTGCCCTCCATGCCCCGCCGGTGGAACAGATTCTCGGGCCGCAAGACTATAGGCCGCGGTCGGCCATCCCCGGCGCTCCGCGCCCCTGATGCCGACCTGTGACCTAGTCGCCGACGAGTGTCGACCTTCGAGCGCGTATACCGGGACAAAATGGCCCATGCGCCGTGCGATCAGAACGATGCGGGCGGCTCATAGACGCCCCAGACCTCGCGCAGCGCATCGCAGACCTCGCCGACCGTTGCCCGCGCGGCGAGCGCCTCCTTCATCGGATACAGGACGTTGTCGGGCCCGGATGCGGCCGCGCGCAGGGCCTCCAGCGCCCTGGCGACGGCGTCCGCGGACCGGTCCGCCCGTAACGAGGCCAGCCGCTGCGCCTGGTTCTCCTCGATGGCCGGATCGACGCGGAGCGGCTCGTAGGACTCATCGTCGTCGGTCGCGAACCGGTTCACGCCGACCACGGTGCGGTCGCCGGATTCGATCTCCTTGGCGATCGTGTACGCGGACCGCTCGATCTCGCCCTTCTGGAATCCGCGCTCGATCGCGTGCACAGCACCGCCGAGGTCCTCGACCCGGGCCATGAGATCCAGCACCGCCTCCTCCAGGTCGTCGGTCAACGACTCCACCACGAAGGAGCCGGCGAACGGATCGACGGTACGCGTCACATCGGTCTCGTACGCCAGCACCTGCTGGGTCCGTACGGCCAGCCGAGCCGCCTTCTCGGTGGGAAGCGCGATCGCCTCGTCGAAGGAGTTCGTGTGCAACGACTGGGTGCCGCCGAGTACCGCGGCCAGCCCCTGGACCGCGACCCGGACGAGGTTGACCTCGGGCTGCTGCGCGGTCAGCTGGACCCCTGCGGTCTGGGTGTGGAGCCGCAGCATCTGCGAGCGGAGATCCCTGGCCCCGAACTCGTCGCGCATGACCTGCGACCAGATCCGACGGGCGGCCCGGAACTTCGCCACCTCCTCCAGAAGCGTCGTCCGGGAGACGAAGAAGAACGACAGCCGAGGTGCGAACTCGTCGACGGCGAGCCCGGCCGACAACGCGGCCCGTACGTACTCGCGGGCATTCGCCAGAGTGAACGCCACCTCCTGCACCGGCGTCGCTCCTGCCTCGGCCATGTGGTAGCCCGAGATCGAGATCGTGTTCCACCGCGGCATCTCGCGCCGGCAGTACGCGAAGACGTCGCTGATCAGACGCAGGGACTCCACCGGCGGATAGATGTAGGTGCCGCGTGCGATGTACTCCTTGAGCACGTCGTTCTGGGTCGTGCCGGTCAGCTTCGCCGTCGCCACGCCCTGTTCCTCGCCGACGAGCTGGTAGAGCAGGAGCAGCATCGCGGCCGGAGCGTTGATCGTCATCGACGTCGACACCCGGTCGAGCGGGATACCGTCGAACAACGTGCGCATGTCGTCCAGCGAGTCGATCGCCACGCCGACCTTGCCGACCTCGCCATGGGCAACGGGTGCGTCGGAGTCATATCCCATCTGCGTGGGCAGGTCGAAGGCGACGGAGAGTCCGCCGGTGCCGGCCGCGACGAGCTGGTGGTAGCGGCGGTTCGACTCGGTCGCGGTGCCGAAGCCCGCGTACTGCCGCATGGTCCAGGGCCGGCCGGTGTACATGGTCGGGTAGACGCCGCGGGTGAAAGGGAACTCGCCGGGCCGGCCGAGCCTCTTCTCGGGATCCCATCCCGACAGCGCCTCCGGGCCGTACACCGGCTCGAAGGGAAGGCCGGACTCGGTGCTGGCCCCGTCAGCGCTCATGCCGCACACGGTAGTGAGCCGTGGCGGCCATGGCGGCGTGACGTCGGCCACTCGCCGCTACACGAGCTGGTGAACGGTGGTTTGACCGTCGGCACGCACGACGAGGAAGCGCTCGCCGCGGGTCACGGTGCCCTTGACCGGGAACCAGTGGTTTCCACGACCGAGCGGCCCGCTGTGAAGCTGCTGCTCGTGAGCGCGGTAGAGGGCGTCGAGGCGGTGGTAGACAACCGTGACATCGGCCGGGCGACGCAGCGAGATCGCCACCGACCGGTCGGCGATCTCCACGCCTGCCGCCGCGACGATCCTGGAGTCGATGCCGGGTGTAGTCAACGCCTCCTTCACCTGTGCCACCAGCAGCGGTGTGATGGGCGCGAGCCCGTCGACGACGCGAAGGCCCGGGTTCCGGGCCCGGAGTGCGGCGACCAGCCCCTCCCGGCGCGCACCCGTGACCGCACGGCCCAGAGCGAGGACGTCGATCGAGCTGCCGTCGACGTGGGTTCGGACCCGGTCGAAGTCGGTCTCCTCACTGACCAGGAGGCCCTCGGCGCGCAGCGCCTCGGCGAGCCGGTCGAGCACCCGTTCGCGCTTGCCGACCAGCAGCACGCGGCCCGTCGTCGCCACCCGATCTCCTCGTCCGCCACCGTCGAAGAATGGGACACGATCTTGATGCCACCATCCCGACGGCCGTAACCGGCGTCTCGTATCGTGAGACAGCCTTGGCACCGCACCCGTACCGCCCGGGCTTGACGGGTGCGGCCGACAGAGCTGCGCCGGGCAGCGGGTTCAGTCGGCTGCAGTCAGGCGACGGCGGCGTCGCGCTCGTCGAGCGGGAAGTGCTTGAACTCGCCGGGGGTCATCCAGCCGAAGAGGCGGGACAGGTGCATCATCCACTCGACGTCGGTGACGAGCGCGATCTACTTCCAGTGGGTGAGGTGCTCGACGCCCATCTGGAGGTCTTGCCTGGTGGTCGCATAGTCCTCGGCGTGGATCTCGCCGTCGGCTTCGAAGCCGATGACTCCGTCGGGGAGGTCGTCGAGGGTCCGGATCATGAGGTGCTCCCGTTCAGTCTGGGCTCAGGGGAGGTCTGGCTGTGCCGACGAGCCGGCGCCTCGTCGGGTGTTCCGAGCGTAGATACGACCCGCCCGAGTGTGGTCGAGCAGGTAAACCGTTCGCCGGGTGGCGCGTCCTCATGGTGTGTCGGTCCACCGACACGCACGGGGAGGAGAACCACGATGAAACGGCACCGCAGACCCATGCTCGCTCTCGGTTCCGCTGCACTTCTCGCAGGTGCGGTGGCCCTGGGGGGATGTGCTCGATCCGACCCGCCCGGCGCCGAGGCGTCGGCAACGGAGGACACCGTGGCCGGTACGGCATCGTCGACGGCGGCGCCCAACGGTGATGCCGAACCGACCGACGTGCCGGTCGCACCCCCGGCGGACGAGCCGACGGCCCCCGAGGCGGCACACCGCGTGAGCTACGACTGGGCCGTGCCCTCGGAGCAGGTCACGATCCCGCACCCGGCCGAGATGCCGGTGCCTTACCTCGTGGCCATCGACGTCGGCGACCACCCGGAGGGAAGCACGCCGTACCAGAGGATCTCCTTCTCCTTTCGGGAGGGCTTCCCGGAGTACAACCTGCAGTACGTGAGGTCGGTGCTCGGCGAGGGCACTGGTACCCCGATCGCATTGCAGGGCAACACGTTCCTGCGCGTGGGGTTCGTCAACGCTCAGGCGCACGACGACGCCGGAACATCGACGGTCGAGACGGCGCCGAACCCGACCATCGGGTTCACGAACCTGAAGAGCTATGGCTCGGCCGGCGACTTCGAGGGACACGTCACCTACGGGCTGGGGATCCAGGTGGCTCCCGACAGCGACCAGATCCTCCCGGTGCGTGCAGGCGAGCTGACGAGGTCGGACGGCTCCGACGGCTCGTACCACGTGGTCTATGTCGACATCGAGACCGGCTGAACCCGGCACCGACCGGTGGAGACCCACGGGTCGCTAGAGCTTCTCGACGGGTGCGTAGCGCAGGAGCAGCGTCTTCAGGCCGGAGTCGCCGAAGTCGACGGTCGCCTGGGCGTGCTCGCCCGAGCCCGATGTGGCGACGACCGTGCCGACGCCGAACGCGTCGTGCGTGACCCTGTCGCCGGCGGACAGGACGGGTATCGGACGCTCGGGCGGGCGGGCGCTCTTGGCACCCGGACGGGTCGTCGTCCGGCTTCGACCCGGGCCCGATCTCCATCGCGTCAGGTCGGCCTCGGTGCGACGCCAGTCGAGCAGGTCGGCCGGTATCTCGTCGAGGAACCGGGACGCCGGGTTGTGGCTGGGAGCCCCCCAAGCGCTGCGGACGACGGCCCGGGACAGGTACAGCCGTTCGCGGGCCCGGGTGATGCCGACGTACGCGAGCCGTCGTTCCTCCTCGAGCTCGCGGGGCTCGGTGAGGGCGCGCTGGTGGGGGAACACGCCGTCCTCGAGCCCGGTGAGGAACACCACCGGGAACTCCAGGCCCTTGGCCGTGTGCAGGGTCATCAGCGTGACGACACCGCCGTGGTCGTCGCCCTCCGGGATGTCGTCGGCGTCGGCCACCAGGCTGACCCGCTCGAGGAACGCCGCGAGCAGACCGCCGTCGGCCGTGGAGACCTCGGCGGCGGGCACGAACTCGGTGGCCACCGCGACCAGTTCGCGCAGGTTGTCGGCCCTGGTCTCGTCCTGCGGGTCGTCGGAGCCGGCCAACTCGGCCAGGTAGCCGGTGCGGTCGAGGACCGCCTCGAGGATCGCCGCAGGCGGGGCGCCGTCCGCGACGATCGCACGAAGCTGGTCGATCATCGCGACGAACGGTTCGATGCACCGCACCGACCGAGTCGCGATGCCCGGCGCGTTCGCCGCGTCGCGGAGCGCCTGCCAGAAGGTGACGCCGTCGCGCTGGGCCAGCGCCTCGACCACGGCCTCGGCGCGGTCGCCGATCCCGCGACGCGGCACGTTGAGGATGCGGCGTAGGGAGACGGAGTCGTCGGGGTTGGCGAGCGTACGCAGGTAGGCCAGCGCGTCGCGAACCTCGCGGCGCTCGTAGAAACGCACCCCGCCGACGACCCGGTAGGGCAGGCCGACCCGGATGAACACCTCCTCCAGCACCCGTGACTGGGCGTTGGTCCGGTAGAACACGGCGACGTCGCCCGGCTTCGCCAATCCGTCGTCGCCGAGTCGGTCGATCTCCTCGGCGACGAACTGGGCCTCGGCGTGCTCGTCGTCGGCGACGTACCCGATGATCTTCGGACCGTCGCCGCTGTCGGTCCACAGGCGCTTCGGCTTGCGATCGGGGTTGCGCGAGATGACGGCATTGGCCGCGGTGAGGATGGTCTGGGTCGACCGGTAGTTCTGCTCGAGGAGGATCACCCTGGCGTCGGGATAGTCGGCCTCGAACTGCAGGATGTTGCGGATCGTGGCACCGCGGAAGGCGTAGATGGACTGGTCGGCGTCGCCGACGACACACAGCTCCGCGGGTGGGACCTCGGGCGTGGACGACCCGCTGCCGACGAGCTCGCCGTCGACCGTGCGGCGTTCCCTGGTGCCGACCAGTTCGCGTACCAGGACGTACTGGGCGTGGTTGGTGTCCTGGTACTCGTCGACGAGGACGTGACGGAAGCGTCGCCGGTAGTGCTCAGCGACCTCAGGGAAGGCCTGGACCAGGTGGACCGTCGTCATGATGAGGTCGTCGAAGTCGAACGCGTTGGCCTCGGTGAGACGGCGCTGGTAGTGCCCGTACGCCTCGGCGACGGTCTTCTCGTGGTGGGTCGAGGCGCGGGCCAGGGCCGTCTCGTGGTCGATCAGCTCATTCTTGAGGTTGCTCACCTGGTGACTGAACTGTCGCGGCGGGTAGCGCTTCGGGTCGAGGTCGAGGTCGCGGCAGACGAGTGTCATCAGCCGTTGTGAGTCGGCCTGGTCGTAGATCGTGAACGAGGAGGTGAAGCCGAACCGCTTGGCCTCGCGGCGCAGGATGCGCACACAGGCCGAGTGGAACGTCGACACCCACATCGCGTTGGCACGCCGGCCCACCAGGGAGGCGACCCGCTCCTTCATCTCGCCCGCCGCCTTGTTGGTGAACGTGATGGCCAGCACCGCACCGGGGTGCACGTCGCGGGCGGCGAGCAGGTAGGCGATCCGGCGGGTGAGCACCCTCGTCTTGCCCGAGCCCGCGCCCGCCACGATGAGCAGGGGCGAACCGACGTGGGTGACGGCTTCCCGCTGCGGATCGTTGAGACCCTCCAGCACCGACTCCGGGTCGGTGCGACGGCGCTCGCCGCTGCCCACGGCGGAGTCGGTCAGCGTCAGGCGAAGGTCGTCGGACAGAGCACCCATCTCGGTCTCGAGTCTAGGAGGCGAACACGACACGGCGGTCTCGGCCGACCGATGACGCCGTCAGGTCCAGAAGACGGCCACGACCACGTTGGCGATCGACAGCAGGCCGATCAGCAGGTAGAGGCCGTCGGGAAGTGTCGGTCGGCGCCGGTTCGCCCAGCACAGCACGGCGACGACGAGCGCGACGAGGAGTTTGACCCCGATCTTGGCCATGTCGAGGTCGCGATCGAGCGAGTCGACGCCCTCGGCGAGCCCGACCAGCAGCACGCCGGTGACGAGCTGGGTGAGCACGCCGTGCACCATCGCGGAGTTGACGTACCGCTCACCGCGCGCCCGCACCTGCACCAGCCAGCCACCCACGAGCGAGGCCATCCCGAGGAAGTGCAGGACGAGGACCAGATCGTCGACGACCTCCATCGCCGCAGACTACCGACGAGGTGGAGCCCTGCCCGGGACGTCGCTCCTCCCCGCACTTGTGGCGGGTTGGCAACGCTTGCGGCGCGGTCCAGACGTGCCTTTCCCGCCACAAGTCGGAACCACGGAACCCCGGCAGCGAGGCGACGTCGCACCTCGTTCAGACCAGGCGGCGGTCGGTGGCCCAGCGGGTGAGCTCGTACCGGTTCGAGAGCTGGAGCTTGCGCAGGACGGCGGACACGTGCGTCTCGACGGTCTTCACCGAGATGAACAGCTGCTTCGCGATCTCCTTGTACGCGTAGCCCCTCGCGATGAGCCGCAGGACCTCACGCTCGCGTCCGGTGAGGCGGTCGAGGTCGTCGTCCACGCTCGGCGGCTCGGACCCTGCGAACGCGTCGAGCACGAACCCGGCCAGCCGGGGCGAGAAGACGGCGTCGCCGTCGGCCACCCGTACGATCGCCGCCACCAGGTCGTCGCCGGTGATCGACTTGGTGACGTAGCCGCGGGCACCCGCCCGGATCGTGCCGATGACGTCCTCGGCCGCATCGGACACGGACAGCGCCAGGAACTTGACCTCCGCCGCCTTCGGGTGGACCTGACGCAGCACCTCCGCACCGCCGCCACCGGGAAGGTGGACGTCGAGCAGCACGACATCCGGCTGGGTCTCGAGGACGACGCGGACGGCCTCCTGCGCGTCGGCCGCCTCTCCGACGACGACGACCGACGAGCCGACCTCGGCGCGCACGCCGGTCCGGAACATGGCGTGGTCGTCGACCAGCACCACGCGGATCTCCCGCGGTCTGGTCGTCTCGGGCTCGGTCATCCCGTCCTCCTCGTCGACAGCCTCACCTCGGTGCCCTCACCGGGCGCTGACCGGATCTCGGCGACACCGCCGTGCCGGTCCATCCGGTCGACGACTGAGCGTCGCACGCCCAGCCGGTCCTCCGGTACGGCATCGAGATCGAAGCCCTTGCCACGATCGCGGACGAACAGCTCGACGTCGTCATCCTCCACCTCGGCGTAGATGTCGACCTTGTCCGCCCCGGAGTGCTTGGCCGCGTTGACCGCGGCCTCGCGCGCCGCCTTGAGCACCGCGCGGGTTCGGTCGTCGATGCCGGTGTCGCCGACCGTGACGACGTCGACGGGCACGCCGTGGAAGTCCTCGACCTCGGCCGCGGCCGTCTTGAGTGCGGCCGCGAACGAGGACTCGTCGTCCGCAAGGTCGTCGTAGAGCCAGCCGCGAAGGTCACGCTCCTGGCCGCGGGCGAGCCGGACGACCTCGCGTGGATCGTGCGCATGTTTCTGGATCAGCGCCAGGGTCTGCAACACGGAGTCGTGCAGGTGCGCGGCCACGTCGGCGCGCTCCTGCGAGACGATCCGCTCGCGCCGCTCGGACTCCAGGTCGCGCCACAGCCGCCACAGCCAGGGCCCCAGGATCAGACCGAGGCCGACGACGACCGCGCCCACGCCCAGCAGGCTGTCCAGGGTCGCCTCCAGCTGGCCCTGCCCCACCAGGAACGCCACCACGCCGGCGACGATCACCGCCGCTCCGGCGGCCAGCCGGAAAACCGCGACGGCGCCGCCCTTGCCGACCAACGGGGCGAGCCAGGGTGCGCGGGGCGAGAGCGCGGTCATCCGCCGCCGTTCCTGCTCGTCGGCCGTGCGCCAGATCAGAGCGACACCGAGCCCGGCGAGCAGCAGTGGAACGACGATCGTCGGACTGACCCCGAGCGGAGTCTGCTGCACCAGCAGCGTGAGACCAGCGCCGAGCAGGACGAGCGCCGCCAGCTGTCCGATGTCGCCCTTGCGTGGGGCCCGCAGCCGGCGCCGGCGCTTGCCGGACCTGGTCGCGGCGGCGATGCCCGCCGGCGCCTGTTCGTCCTCCTGCTCGGCGAGGGTCTGGTCGAGCGGCGTGAAGATCCACAATCCCAGGTAGAGCACGACACCGAAGCCGCCCAGCGCAGCCAGGAGCGCGAACGTGACCCGCACCGCCAGCGGTTGGACGCCCAGGTGGACCGCCAGGCCGGACGCGACGCCGCCGATCAGCCGGCCCTCGGAACGACGGACGAACCGCGGCGGCGCGCCGGCATCGCCGGCACCCGGCGCCGGCGGCACCTGGCCGCGGGCGTGTGGCATCGACGTGGTGCTCACCCGTCGATGGTCACACGCGCGCGCCCGCACACGCCATGAGGGAGCCCCCGGCCGTCTCCCGGAGGCCACGCCAGGGTCCGGCAAGGGTGATCCCCGATGGTGCCCGGCCAGCGGTGCGGGCACGATCGAGGCATGAACGATGCCACGATGCCGCCGTCCGACCATGACACGGCTCCTCCATCCCCGCCGAGGCTCGGCGCCGACCTGCACGGACTTCGCCGGAGCCGATCCGACCGGGTCGTCGCAGGTGTCCTCGGTGGGCTGGGCCGGCGGCTCGGGGTCGACCCGCTCCTGCTGCGGATCGCCACGGTGGTCCTGGCCGTGTTCGGTGGCATCGGGATCATGCTCTATGCGGCGGCGTGGCTGCTGCTGCCAGCCGAGGACGAGAACGCCTCGGTGGCCGAGCAGGCGCTCGGCCGGCACGACACCGACTCCCCGCGTACGGCCACGATCGCGCTGGCCGGAGCCCTTGCACTCGTCCTGCTCGGATCGGCAGCAGCCGTCATCGGCGGCTCGTGGGACGGTGTCGTCCTGCTCGTGCTGGCCGGGTGCGGGATCTGGCTGCTCCTCCGCCGCGACGATCCACATGCGGGCGCCGACCGGGTGGACGGCGACGCGCTGCCGGACCCCCCCGGCGCCTTCATCGACTATCCGGGATTCCCCGGCTACCCCGGCTATCAGGGCTCGTCATCATCGGTCACCGTGGCGGCCGGCGAGCGCGATGCGGCCGTCGGGGTGACCGACGGACCTGGTGCCGAGGGATCGGTCGCGGACGGCCCGGACACCGACTCCAACCGGGAGCGCGACGTCGCCGCCCGCCCGGATTCCGAGGCATCGGCGCCCGCCACGACCACACCCGGGGCCGCCCCGACCGCAGGTACTCCCGACTCGCCCGCCGTCGAGGCGCTCGCCCCTCCGGAACGGTGGTGGGCCGAGGAACCGGATCGGGACGACGACCCCCACACCTGGGCGACTCGCAACGATGACTGGGACCCGTTCGCGGTCGGCGAGCCGGTCTCCGCACCGGCGGCGACCCGGCCGCGGGGTCGGTCTGCGCTGGGCCCCCTCACCGTCAGCGCCGCCGCGGTCACCGTCGGTGCCATGGCCGTGGCGGACGTCATCGGTGCGAGCATTTCCCCGGCAACCTACGTGGCGGCCGCCCTCGGCGTCGTCGGGCTCGGCCTGCTCGTCGGAGCGTGGTGGGGCCGCTCACGCGGCCTGATAGTCCTCGGTGTGCTCCTCGCCCTCGCGCTGGTGCCGGCCGTCGTCGTCGACCGTGCCGACCTCCGCGGCGAGCGTTTCAGCATCGCCCCGACGACGTTGACCGCCATTCCGACGGGCACCCAGGATCACGGCGTCGGCAGCGTCCGGTACGACCTGTCGCAGGTCCCCTTTGCCGACGGCCGGTCCGCGTCGTTGGCCGTCGACCAGGGCGTCGGCGAACTGCTCGTCATCGTTCCTCCGGGCGTCGACGTCGTCGTCGACGCCGAGCTGGGCGTCGGCGAGATCCGTACGTTCGACGGCGAATCGGGCGGTATGGGTCAGGATCGACGGATCACCGACCTGGGCACGGACGGCCGCGGGGGCGGGAATCTCAGACTCGACCTCGACCTCGGCATCGGAAGCATCGAGGTGCGCCGTGAAGCGCCATGACGTCGACGTCGTCTCGCTGGTGTTCGGCCTTCTCTTCGTGGGAGTGAGCCTGATGTGGCCCCTCGTGCACTTCGACGTCCTCGGACTGCCCGGCCTCGAGGTGGCGGCACCCGTTCTGCTCGTCTGCGTCGGACTCGCGGGACTGATGGCGTCGCTGGGACGGCTGCGCCGCGACCGCTGAGCGGGCCGTGTCGGGGTGATCGGTGAACACGCCGTCCACCCCGAGGCTCAGGAACCTGGCGTACTCACCGGGTGCATCGCCGAACGCCGCCACCTCTGACCCGCGCCGGTCCACCGGCGCCAGGAAGGCGTTCTCGTTCCGGAACGTCCAGACGTGCACCGAGAGTCCCGCTTCGTGGGCCCGGTCGACCAGACCGGCGGCCCCGCCGGCGCCGTCCCGTGGACCCACCACCAGATCCTTCCGCGGACCGAGCACCTGCGCGTACGTCGACACCTCACGCAACCCTCGCGGCGTGAGCAGGTCGTCGTCGGAGCGGACGAGTTGCACCAAGGGCACCGTGGTCTGCGACGCCAGGGCGCGAAGAGCGCCGGCGTCGAACGACTGGATGTAGGCCGGCAGGTGCGCGCCGGACCGGCGCAGGGACGCGAGTAACGGACCCTCGTGCCGCAGGCCCAGGGCCGCGAAATGGGACGGCTGCTTGATCTCCGGATACACGCCGATCAGACGGCCCTCGCGTCGTGACTCGGCGAGAACCAGGTCGACGATCTCGTCGAATGTCGGGACGTCGAAGCGCCCGTCGTAGGTCCGGTTGTGCGCGCGGAGGTGGGGCAGGCGCTCTCGGGCCCGCAGCATCTTGAGCTCGGCCAGCGAGAAGTCCTCGACGAACCATCCGGTGACCTGCCGCCCGGCGACGGCCCTGGTCGTGCGCCGGTCGGCGAACCGGGGGTGGGCGGCGACATCGGTGGTGGCGCCGATCTCGTTCTCGTGCCGGGCGACGAGCACGCCGTCGGCCGTGACCACGAGGTCGGGCTCGACGTAGTCGGCACCGAGTGCGATCGCCACCCGGTACGACTCGAGGGTGTGCTCGGGTCGGTAGCCACTGGCGCCGCGATGGGCGATGACGAGGGGTCGGCCGGCTGGCGGTGCCACCGTTCCCGGACTCCACGTCGCCACGCTCGACACGTCTGAACCGAACATCACCGACGTGTCCCCGCCGTGTCGCCGCCGCAAACCGCACGTGACGGCTTTCACAACGCCGGACCCGGCCGGAGCCGCTCACTCCCACTCGATGGTGCCGGGAGGCTTGCTGGTGACGTCGAGCACGACGCGGTTCACCTCACGGACCTCGTTGGTGATCCTGGTCGAGATTCGCTCGACGACGTGGTAGGGCAGCCGCGACCAGTCCGCCGTCATGGCGTCCTCGCTGGAGACCGGCCGCAGCACCACCGGATGGCCGTAGGTCCGCCCGTCACCCTGGACGCCGACCGAACGGATCTCCGCCAGCAGCACCACCGGGAACTGCCAGACATCGCGGTCGAGGCCGGCCCGGGAGAGCTCCTCGCGTGCCACCTGGTCGGCGCGGCGCAGGATCTCCAACCGCTCGCGGGTGACCGCGCCGATGATCCGGATGGCCAGGCCCGGGCCCGGGAACGGGTGCCGCCAGACGATCTCCGGCGGCAGGCCGAGCTGCTCGCCCACCGCGCGGACCTCGTCCTTGAACAGCATCCGCAGCGGTTCGACGAGTGCGAAGCGAAGATCCTCGGGCAGGCCGCCCACGTTGTGGTGGCTCTTGATGGTGGCCGCACCCTCGCCACCGCCGGACTCCACGACGTCGGGGTAGAGCGTTCCCTGGACGAGGAACTGGACGTCCTCGCCCTCAGCGACGATCTCGCCGGCGGCCTGCTCGAACACGCGGATGAACTCGCGGCCGATGACCTTGCGCTTGTGCTCCGGGTCGTCGATCCCGTCCAGGGCGGCGAGGAAACGGTCCGCTGCGTCGACGACGTGCAGGTCGACACCGGTGGCGGCGACGTAGTCGCGTTCGACCTGCTCGGCCTCGCCCGCCCGCAGGAGCCCGTGGTCGACGAAGACGCACGACAGCTGGTCGCCGACGGCGCGGTGCACCAGCGCTGCCGCGACGGCGGAGTCGACGCCACCGGACAGGCCGCAGATCACCCGCTTGCCGCCGACCTGTCGGCGGATCGCCTCGACCGAGTCGTCGACGATGTTCACCATCGTCCAGGTCGGCCTGGCACCGGCGATGTCGTGGAGGAAGTGCTCGAGCACCATCTGCCCGTACTCGGAATGCCGCACCTCTGGGTGCCACTGGACTCCGGCGAGACCGCGACGGGTGTCCTCGAACGCGGCGACGGAGGCACCCTCGGTCCCCGCGAGCACGCTGAAGCCGTCCGGGGCACGGGTGACGGCGTCCCCGTGGCTCATCCAGACCGTCGGCGAGGCGGGAAGCCCGGCCAGCAGGATGCCGGTGGAGCCGATCGAGACCGTCGTCCGGCCGAACTCGGACAGACCGGTCCGGGCCACGTCGCCCCCGAGCGCGGCCGCCATCGCCTGAAAGCCGTAGCAGATGCCGAGGGTCGGCACGCCGGTCGTCAGCAAGGCGGCGTCGACTTGTGGGGCACCGTCCGCGTACACGCTCGAGGGACCACCGGACAGGACGATCGCCGTGGGGTTGCGGGCCATGATGTCGGCGACCGGCATGGTGTGCGGCACGATCTCGGAGTAGACCCGGGCCTCGCGCACGCGCCGAGCGATCAACTGCGCGTACTGGGCGCCGAAGTCGACCACCAGGACCGTGTCGTGCACGGTCGCGAGCCTACCGACGCCTCGGAAATCCCGACGGCAGCCCGTTCCGGGTCGCCTAGGGTGGCCCGGTGCCGCCGACCGACCGCCTGCTCGCGTTCACCGTCGTGTCCCTGGTGTTCGTCGCGGTTCCCGGTCCGAGCGTCCTGTTCACCATCAGCCGGGCGCTGACTTTGGGCCGGCGGCCCGCGTTGCTCACCGTCGTCGGCAATGCGGCCGGCGTATATCTGCACGTCATCGCGGTGGCGCTGGGCATCGGCGCGGTCGTCGAGCGATCACTCGCCGCCTTCACGATCCTCAAGCTCGTCGGAGCCGCCTACCTCGTCTACCTCGGCGTGCAGGCGGTCCGCCACCGCCGGGCCGTCGCGGCGCTGCTGGGCCAGCCGGCCGTACCTGCCCGGAGCCGGCGGGTCGTGGCAGACGGTTTCGTCGTCGGCGTCTCCAACCCGAAGAGCATCGTGTTCTTCGCCGCAGTCCTGCCACAGTTCGTCGATACCGCCGGCGGTCCGGCACCGGTGCAACTGCTGGTCCTCGGCATGGTCGCCATCGCCGCGGCGCTGGTCTCGGACAGCGTCTGGGCGGTCGTCGCCGGCGCCGCGAGAGACTGGTTCGGGCGGTCACCCGGGCGGCTGGCCGCGATCGGCGGCGCCGGAGGGGTGGTGATGATCGGCTTGGGTGTGCGCCTCGCTCTCACCGGCCGCAAGGACTGACCCGCCGGTACGCCGGAAAATCCAGGTGCGCGGCATCGGGGGTGATTCATACCCTGGTGCGACGTGCGCGCCGTTCCGTTCGCCGACCCCGGCACCCCGGATACCCGGTCTCCCGTGCGGTTCCTGCTCTGGATCGCCAGGGGGCAGTGGCGCACGCTCGCCGTGGGTGTCGCGCTCGGCATCGTCTGGATGGTGGCCCAGGCGCTGCTCCCCTACGCCATCGGCATGGGCATAGACGAGGGCGTCGCCACGTCGGACGTCGACGCCACCGTCCGATGGGCCCTGGTCATCCTGGCGATCGGAGCGGTGCAGGCCGCCGCCGGAGTGTGTCGGCATCGGTTCGCGGTATCCAACTGGCTGCAGGCCGCCTTCCGCTCCGCCCAGGTGGTCGTGCGGCACACCGCCCGCACCGGACCTGCGTTGACCCGTCGCGTCACCACCGGCGAGGTCGTCAGCACGGTCGCCAGCGACGCCATGCGCATCGGCGGTCTCTACGAGACGTCGCAACGGTTCATCGGGGCGGTGGTCTCCTACGCGGTGGTCGCCGTCATCCTGCTCCACACGTCGGTGCCGCTGGGTCTGCTCGTCCTCGTGGGCGTCCCGGTGCTGGTCCTCGGGTTGGCGCCGATCGTGCGCCCGCTCCAGGTGCGCCAAGGCGAGCAGCGAGAGACGGTCGGGCAGCTGACGGCGCTCGGCGCCGACACGGTCGCCGGACTTCGCGTGCTGCGTGGCATCGGTGGCGAGCGCGTGTTCTTCGGACGCTACCGCGAGCGGTCCCAGCAGGTGCGACAGGCAGGTGTCCGGATCGCGGCGACGCAGGCGACGCTCGACGCCGCGCAGGTCCTGCTGCCCGGGATCTTCCTGGTCCTCTTGACCTGGCTCGGCTCGCGGTTCGTCCTCGACGGCCGGATCGGCGCCGGCGACCTGGTCGCGTTCTACGGCTACGCGTTCTTCCTGGTGATCCCGTTGCGTACGGCCACCGAGACGGTGGAGCGCGCCACCCGGGCCGTGGTCGGCGCACGCCGGATCCTCGACCTGCTCGCCGTCGACCGTGACGTCCCCGATCCCGACCACGAGCTCGACCCGCCTGCTCCCGGTGGAGAGCTCGTCGACATCCGTTCGGGCCTGGTCGTCCGCGCCGGCCTGGTGACGGCGCTGGTGTCCGCCGACCCCGCGGAGACGGTGGCCGTGGCCGACCGCCTGGGCCGGTTCGTCGACGACGACGGCGTCAGTTTCGGGGGCGTACGTCTGGCCGACCTGGCGATGGCCGAGGTCCGTCGGCGGATCGTCGTGAGCGAGACCGAGCCGCGGCTGTTCACCGGAAGGCTGCGCGCCGTCCTGGCCCCGCACGGCGGTCTGGCCGACGGCGAGGTGCTCGCCTCGGTGCGCACGGCGGCCGCCACCGATGTGCTCGACGCTCTTCCCGACGGGCTGGATGGCGAGGTCGAGGAGCGTGGACGGTCGTTCTCAGGCGGTCAGCGTCAGCGCGTGGCACTTGCCCGTGTGCTGGCCACCGATGCCGAGGTGCTGGTCCTCGTCGAGCCGACCAGCGCCGTCGACGCCCATACCGAGGCTCGCATCGCCGAGCGGTTGCTGGCGGCACGCGCCGGCCGCACAACGGTCGTCACGACCACGAGCCCGCTGATGCTCGACCACGCCGATGTCGTGGTGTGGTTCGAGGAGGGCCGGGTCGCGGCCGAGGGTTCCCACCGCGCGCTCCTCTCCGACGTTCCCGCCTACCGCGACACCGTCACCAGGGGCGAGCAGTCATGAGCACGCGCCTGCCCGTCGCGACGCCGGCGCAGGTCCGCGTCGAGGCGGTCCGGCTGTTGCGGTTGCATCGGGGCGGCGTGGCGTGGTCCCTTGTTCTCCACGTCCTGGCCGCCGTCACCGGCCTGGCGGGGCCGTGGCTGTTGGGCACACTCGTCGACGCGGTCACCACGGGCACGACGACGACCCGGGTGGACGCCATCGCTGCAGCGCTGGCCGGGTTCGTCCTTGCCCAGACGGTGCTGACCCGCGCGGCCCGGAAGGCCTCGTTCGTCATCGGTGAGAGCGTGTTCGCCGAACTGCGCGAGCAGTTCCTCACCAGGGTGCTCGCGCTGCCGTTGTCCACAGTCGAGCGGGCCGGCACCGGCGACCTGGTGTCGCGCACCACCGGAGACATCGACACCATGGCGCGGACGATCCGTTTCGCGGTGCCGGAGACGGTCGTGGCGATCGTGACGACCGTGCTGACACTGGCCGCTGCGATGCTGGCCAGCCCGCTCGTGGCGCTGGCCTGTGTCGTCGGCGCACCTGTGCTCATCGTGGCGACCCGCTGGTACCTCCGCCGCGCGCCGGCCGGCTACCTGTGGGAGCGTGCGGCCTACGCCACCCTGAGCGGCACCGTCACCGAGACCGTCGAGGGCGCACGCACCGTCGAGGCGCTCCGCCTCGCCGACGGGCGGATCGCCCGCGCCGAGGGCGATCTTCGCGAGGCGTACGCCGCCGAGCGTCGCACGCTGTTCCTGCGCACGGTGTGGTTCCCGGCCGCCGAGGTGTCCTACGTCCTGCCGGTCGTGGCGACGCTCGCGTGGGGAGGCTGGCTCGCCTCGCGCGACCTCGCCACCGTCGGTCAGGTCACCACCGTCGTCCTCTACATGGTGCAGATCGTCGACCCCGTCGACCGCCTGGTCTCCTGGCTCGACGAGATCCAGATCGGCGCCACCTCGATGGCCCGGTTGGCCGGTGTCGCGCACGTGCCACCGGACCGGTCGGAGAGCGGGGAACGACCGGCCGACGAGCACCTCCGGGCCCGCGATGTCCGCTACGCCTACCGCGAGGGGCACGACGTCCTGCACGGCGTCGATCTCGACTTGCGCCCAGGCGAACGGCTGGCCATGGTCGGCCCGTCCGGGGCGGGCAAGTCGACGCTGGGTCGGCTGCTGGCCGGCATCCACCCGCCGCGCACGGGGCAAGTCGACGTCGGAGGTGTGCCCATGGTCGAGCTTCCGCTGGACCGGCTCCGTCGCGAGGTCGTTCTGGTCACCCAGGAGCACCACGTCTTCGTCGGCACGCTGCGCGACAACCTCGCCCTGGCGGCACCACATGCCGGCGACGACGAACTCCGCCGCGCGCTGGCCTCGGTCGACGCACTGCACTGGATGGAGTCACTGCCCGACGGGCTCGACACGGTGGTCGGTTCCGGCGGTCACCCGGTGGGCCCGGCGCAGGCGCAGCAGGTCGCGCTCGCGCGGATCGTGCTCGCGGACCCGCACACTCTGGTGCTGGACGAGGCGACCTCGCTGCTGGACCCGCGCGCCGCCCGGCACCTCGAGCGCTCGCTTGCATCCGTGCTCGACGGCCGGACCGTGGTGGCCATCGCGCACCGCCTGCACACGGCTCACGACGCTCACCGGGTCGCCGTGGTCGAGGACGGGCTGATCACCGAGCTCGGCACCCACGACGAGTTGGTCGACGCCGGGGGAGCCTACGCAGCGCTGTGGGACTCGTGGCACGGCCTCCCCAGCCCTTCCCTTCGCTGATCATCGGCACTTCGGGTTCGCTGCGGCATCGAAGTGCCGATGATCACGGCGGCCGATTCAGGTCGGCGAGGGCGCGGGTCAGGCTGCAGTAGGGGCCGCACGCCGTGGCGGTTCCGGCCCAGCCTCGCTCACGCAGCACCAGCGAGACCTCTGCCGCCACTGCGCAGGGATCTCCGAACACCTCGGCGTGGCCGTAGCGCAGCGACCAGGTGCGCCCGACCGTAGCCCGGTTGTCCCGGCGCCGATCCCTGAACTGGCCTTCGCCTTCGTGTCCCAGCCGACCGTCGAGTTCGACCCTGGTACGGAACGGCTCGTAGTCGACGTCGATCCAGATCACCTTGCGCATGGCGACACGCCGCTGCCGGTCCCCACGCGGCAACCGGTGGGCCCGCTCGACAGATCGAAGGAATTGGAGCTCCAGCATCGACTGCGCCCCATGGGCGACATCGAGGAGCATCGCCTCGGCCATCCCACGCCACGTGATCTTCTTGCGCTCCGCCAGAGCGCCACCCAGCCGGGTCGGAGTGGTCAGCCGCTTCTGACAGGCTGCGACGATCCATGCCTCGACCTCCCGCGCCGTATCAGACACGTCGACCAGGTCAAGCACCGTGGCCTCGATCCGGGTCCGTCGCGGCAGTCTGGTCGGATGGCGGCTGCGACCCAGGCGGTGAGCATGGTGGACGACGATTCCCTCGTAACGCCCCCGTACTCGTCGGTGCGCCGGGATCGTCACATGAACCCGCTCATCGACGCGCTCGCACAAACCGTCGAGCTCCGCCGCGGTGACGTGACTGGCCGTCGCTCCTGTGCCACATCGCAGCAGCGCCGCCCAGATCTGCGCCTGCCGGTTCACGGGCCCGCTGAAGACGGCGAACACCCCGCGGTGGATGCGCTGCCAGCGACCGGCCAGTGTTCGCTTCTTCGCCAGTTCGATCGACACGCCTGACCCGGTCAGTTGGGCCGCGCTCACGATCCCGGCCTGGGCCTCGAGGAGGCCGGCCGGTATGGACGACGGTGCGTCGGAGAACGGCATGTCCGGCAGGGTGACCCGCCGACGGCGTGGACGCCGCCACGTGACTGCGATCTGTGGGCGGCCAGGGCGCCGGTCGCCTCCTGTGGACACCCATTCCCTCTCGGTGATCATCGGCAGTTCGGGGGCGATGCGGACCCGAACTGCCGATGATCACGGGTGGAGGCGGGTCGACCAGTCGTACACGACGCCGGTCAGGCGCTCGGACTCGTCCCAGAGCGCCTCGGCCGTTGCCGGATCCCGGGCCGCGGAGCTCATCGTGGCGCGTTCGGGAGGACCGTGCTGGCCGCCGTGCCCTCGTGGCCCGTAGTAGTCGGCCGGCGCGACCTCGGGGTCGGTGGCGGCGCGCAGCAGTGGCAGCGCCCCCATCTGCGCGGACTGCCCGAACAGGCGGTTGCCGAGCGTGGCGAGGGCCCGCCCGACGCCGCTGCCGACCATCCGGGGCCCGGTGCCCTGCAGGTTCGTCGCCGCCCACCCGGGGTGCGCTCCGATGCTGGTGAGATCCACGCCGGCCGCCACGGCGCGGCGCTGCAACTCGTTCATGAACAGCAGGTTGGCCAGCTTGGACCGACCGTAGGCGAACCACTTCTGGTAGCGGCGGTTCAGGCCCAGGTCGTCCGGCGACATCCGGCCCAACCGGTGCAGGTTGCTGCTGACCACGACCACGCGGGCCCCCGGACCGGCGAGCAGCCGCGCCATCAACAGGCCGGTCAGTGCGAAGTGCCCGAGATGGTTCGTGCCGAACTGGAGCTCGAATCCGTCCGCGGTCAGGCGGTACGGCGTCGCCATGACTCCGGCGTTGCACACGAGCAGATCCAGCCGGTCGTGGGCCCGCCCGATCTCGGCTGCGGCCGTGCGCACGGCGGCGAGGTCGGCAAGATCGAGCAGGACCAGTTCGGCGGACCCGACGACCTCCTGCAACGCCGAGGCACCGCGGGCCCGGTCACGGCAGGCGAGCACCACATGGGCGCCGTGCCGGGCCAGCTCGATCGACACCTGGAGGCCCAGCCCGGAGTTCGCCCCGGTGACCACCGCAGTCCGGCGGGACAGGTCCGGGATGTCGCGGGTCGTCCACGGGCTCACGGACGCCCGAACCGGCGGGCGATCCGCAGGTAGCGTGTGAGAGCGCCCGCGAACCGGTCATAGCTCATGCCGCCCGGCGGTGCGATGCCATGCACTCGCTGCACGGCGATCGACTGCGCCTCCGTGTAGCGCAGGATGCCCTCCCGGCCGTGCCGGCGACCGAGGCCCGACGCCTTCATGCCGCCCAGAGGCAGGTCGTGACTCCCCCACGTGGCGGCGTAGCCCTCGTTGACGTTGACCGATCCGTAGCGCAGGCGTTTCGCCACCTCGACGCCGCGCCGGTGGTCCGTCGTCCACACGCTGGCGTTCAGCCCGAACGCGGTGCCGTTGGCCGCGTCGATCGCGGCTTCGTCGTCGTGCACCGAGTCGAGCGAGACGACGGGCCCGAACGTCTCCTCGTCGGCGGCGAGCATGCCAGGGCG
>DASRTE010000138.1:0-4737 GCA_035656095.1 Jiangellaceae bacterium | reverse complement strand
CTTCGGGGTACGCCTCTGGTCTGATCGGTGTGCCGCCCGGGGACTAGTGCGGGCCGGTGGCGAAGCCGCTCTGATACGCGATCACGACGAGCTGGGCCCGGTCGCGCGCGTCGAGCTTGCTCAACAGCCGGCCGATGTGGGTCTTCACCGTCGCCGCGCTGATCACCAGTTCGGCGGCGATTTCAGCGTTGGACAGGCCGTCGGCGACGAGGGCGAGAATCTCCCGCTCGCGGGTGGTGAGCACATCCAGTGCGGCCGGCGTGCGGCTCGAGTCGGTCCTGCGAGCGAACTCGGACACCAGCCGGCGGGTGACTCTCGGCGCCAGCAGGGCGTCGCCACGGGCCACGGTGTGCACGGCGGCGCGCAACTCCTCCGGGTCCCCGTCCTTGAGCAGGAAACCGCTGGCACCGGCGCGGAGAGCCGCGAAGATGTACTCGTCCAGCTCATAGGTGGTCAGCACCACCACGCGGATAGCGGCGGTCGCGGGATCGTCGGCGATCCGTCGGGTGGCCTCGATGCCGTTCATCACGGGCATCCGGACGTCCATGAGAACCACGTCCGGCTGGACGGTGCCGGCGAGCTCGACAGCCGCGGCACCGTCGCCCGCCTCCCCGACCACCTCGATCTCCGGATCCTGCGCGAGCAGCACGCGGAACCCGGACCGGACCAGGGCCTGGTCGTCAGCCAGCAGCACCCGGACGGTCACTGCGGACCGCCAGACACGGGCAGGTGAGCCGTGACCTCGAAGCCGCCGCCCGCCCGCGGCTCCGCGGAGAACGTGCCGCCGAACAGCGCCACGCGCTCCGCCATGCCGGCCAGCCCGCTCCCGGTACCGGCAGGGACGACGGGAGACGGCCTAGCTCCGCCCGGCACGCCGGCGGCCGAGGATGTGCCACCGTCGTCAGTCACCCGTACGGCGACCGAGTCCGGCCGGTACTCGACCTCGACCCGGACAGCGGACCCGGCCGCGTAGCGCAGCGCGTTGGTGAGCGACTCCTGAACCACCCGGTACGCGGCGAGGTCGACGGTCTGCGGCACGGCGCCGCGTCGCCCCCGTACCTCCATTGCGACCCGCAGGCCCGACCTGGTCATCTGGTCGATCAGCGCCTCGAGGTCGGCGAGTCCAGGCAGTGGCGTGGTCCCGTCGTCCTTGCTGCGCAGAACACCCAGCAGACCGCGCAGTTCGTCCAGGGTGGAGCGTCCGGTGTCCCGGATCGCCGCCACCGCCCGCCTCGCCTGCGCCGGATCGTCGGCGAGCACCGCGTCCGCGACCATCGCCTGCACCACGACAACGCCCATGCTGTGCGCCACGATGTCGTGGAGCTCACGAGCGATCCGTAGCCGTTCATCGACCACCGCGCGGCGGGCCATTTCCTCACGGGCCTCCTCGAGCTCGCGGGTGCGCATCTCCAGTTCCTTGGTGCGGGCTTCCAAGGCGATCGCGTGCTCCCGTCGAGTGCGCAGGGTGTCGCCGAGCCACCAGGCGGCGACGACGACGATCATCACGCCGACGAGGTCCGCCGGCCCGCCCAGGTCGCCCGAGACACCGAACTCGACGGCAAGCCCGGCCAGGGTGAGCACCAGGGCGGGCAGGGCGTCTCGCCGCCGCAACCGGGTACCAACCGTGTAGGCGGCGACAACGACGCTCGCGCCGACCGCCAACGCCGACCCGTGCGCCAGGGCAAAGGCGATGTCGGCGACGACGATGCAGGCCAGGACGGTCCGCGGCGCGTGCCGGCGGGCGAGCAGCGGCAACGGTTCGACCGCCAGGAAGACCAGCGCCGGCACCGACGCCGCGCCGGGTGCTCCGATCAGCACCAGCGGCTGAAGCACGCCGAGCACTACGACGACCGCGACGTCGACCGTCCGGTCGGTCATCCTGCCCGACCGTGGCCATCGGCGGACCGCGGTGGTCGTGCTCACCCTGGCAGGGTACGAGCCACCGCGGCCCATTGGGATCGGCTCACCGACGTACGGCACCGGTCCCACCAGGGGCGTAGTCGGCGAGCCGAGACGTGAATGCCTGGCCCTGATCTCACCGTTCTTCTTCCCTACAGCGCTCGTTCGGTCGTACGGTGGGCCGACTCAGGCAAAAGCGCTGGTGGTGGCCGCAACAAGCGGCTTCCGCGGCGGGACAAGGGGGTCCGACGATGAGTGCTCATCCCACCGGGCGAGCGAGGCGCGTCTCCGTCCACGTCGTCCTGGTAGCCGCCCTCGGGCTGTTGCTGGCGGCGCTGATACCGGGGACGGCCGCGAGCGCCCAACCCGGCAACGCGTGCGACAACCGCACCAACGACACCTACCAGCAGCTTCTCGAGTGCGTGACGCTCGAGGGCGTGCGGGAGCACCAGGAAGAGCTCCAGAAGATCGCCGACAGCAACGACGACCCGTTCTACCCCGGGACCCGAGCCGCAGGCACGAAGGGTTACGCGGACAGCGTCGACTACGTGGCCGGCCTGCTCGAGGACGCGGGCTACGAGGTGACCCTCGACGAGTTCGAGTTCCAGTTCGTGTTCCCGGCGCTGCTGCACCAGCTCACACCTGTGGATGCGGAGTACGAGACGGGTGCATTCACCGGCACGGGCGACGGCGATGTCACCGGCAATGTGATCCCGGTCGACATCAACCTCGTTCCGCCCCGTGCCTCGACCAGCGGCTGCGAAGCGGCCGACTTCGCCAGCCTGAACTTCAGCGGCACCGCCGATATCGCGCTGATCCAGCGTGGGACCTGCACGTTCGCAGTGAAGGCGTTGAACGCCGAGGCCGCCGGTGCGGAAGCTGTGATCATCTTCAACCAGGGCGACACTCCTGACCGCGAGGCCCTGATCGTCGGCACGCTCGGCGGGACCAACGTCGTCGGAATCCCGGTCGTCGGTGCGAGCTTCCCTGACGGCGCGGCGCTCGCCCAGGCAGGCTCGACTGCGCGGGTGAGAGTGCTCCCATCGGAGTTTCGGACGGACGTGAACGTCATCGCCGAACTGCCCGGAGAAAACGACGACAACGTCGTGATGGCCGGCGCCCACCTGGACAGTGTTGGTGCGGGACCGGGCATCAACGACAACGGCTCAGGTTCGGCGGCGATCCTCGAAACCGCGCTCATGATGGCCAAGCTCAACCCGGAGAACACGTTGCGGTTCGCCTGGTGGGGCGCCGAAGAGTCCGGCTTGATCGGGTCGACCGCATACGTCAACGGGCTGTCCCAGGCGGAACGCGACCGGATCGCGCTGTACCTGAACTACGACATGGTCGGCTCGCCGAATTACGTCTTCATGGTGTACGACGCCGACCAGTCGACGTTCCCCCCGCCCGTGGGGGTTCCGATTCCCCCGGGCTCGGAGGCGATCGAGGACGTGTACGAGTCGTACTACACGATGGTGGGTGAGCCATACGACGACACCCAGTTCTCCGGTCGGAGTGACTACCAGGCCTTCATCGTCAACGGCATCCCCTCCGGTGGCCTGTTCACCGGTGCGGAAGTCGTCAAGACCGCGGAGCAGGAAGCGATCTGGGGCGGCACGGCCGGTGAGCAGTTCGACCCCTGCTACCACGAGGTGTGTGACACGTTCGGCAACGTCGCTCTGCACGCACTGGAGGTCAACAGCGACCTGATCGCGTTTGCTCAGCTGACGTTCGCGTACTCGACCGAGTCGGTCAACGGGGTGCCGGGTCAGAGGGTTCCGGGTCCGGTCAACCTGCCCGCACCGGCAGGACCCGAGGGCACCTTCGGCTAGGCGGAAGACCCAGGAGCGATCGGGGTTCCCGCGCTCCGCTGGCATGGTGCGGGGCGGTCCATGTGACCGCCCCGCACCATGTCGTCACCGGTGGAGCCAGGCCAGCAGATCCGGAGGCGCCAGTTCCGCGGTGCGTGCCTCGTAGTGCGCCAGTTCGTCGTCGGTGAGTAGTTCGCGGCCAGCGCCCGACGTACCCCGCCGGAAGAATGCCTGAACGTCCGTGAGGACGCCTGACGGGTCGGGAACGACCGCGTCGGCACGGGCCTTCATGTGCTCGAACGTGGCCGCGCGTACCAGGCCCGGCCACAGCACTTCGGGGATGGTGAACTCGAGCGAAGCGGCGAGCCGGCGCATCTCGCCCTCGAGGTCGGCGGACAGGTCGTCGTAGTGCACGAGCACGACGTTCGGCTCGTTGCGGCGCGCCCACGCGTCGGACAGGTGCCACATCACACCGGGCAGGGAGTCCATCTCCTCCCGCGGACCGACGTCCCGGTCGATCCACGACACCAACCAGTTTCGCAGCGGTGGGCGCGGAAGGGGTGGTCCGTCCGGCTCGGACTGGCCGGTGAGCCGGCGGATCCGCTCACGGTCGAGGTTGTCGCCCTGGTGGTACAGGGAAACGGCCATGTCCAGCGGATGCCTGGCGACCACGACGTAGGTGGCCCGAGGATCGAGGGGTATCCCGTCCAACGGGGTGTGGGTCTTGACGAACCGCCGATGATCCTGGGCGGCGAGCCGCGCATACACCTCGTCGCGAGGCGTGACGAGCCAGTCCAGCCACGGCGACAGCTCCGACAACGGCGCCGGCAGGTCCGAGGTCTGGAAGACGAGCAACGCGCAGATCATCTGCACCCATGTCGTGCCACTCTTGGACCGCGTGCTGATCACGATGTCGCCCGGCCGGAACGGGAAGCCCAGCCATCGGGCGCTGTCCTCGTCGGCGGAGCGATAGCGAATAGGCACGGCCGGGCTATCCCAACTCGCGTGAGCGGGCACGCGGCCCGAC
>DASRTE010000137.1:0-9949 GCA_035656095.1 Jiangellaceae bacterium | reverse complement strand
TCCGGCGGAGAGCCGCGCGAGTTCCACCTGCTGGACCAGATGGCGGGCGTTGGGGAAGGTCGGCGACGGTGCGGCGGGGTCGCCGTGGACGCTCCATCCGACGTGGTCGGAGTGCAGGTGCGTGAAGACGACGTCGGTGACACCGGCCGCGGACACACCTTCGGCGCCGAGTGCGTCGAGCAGGCCACCGGGCCGCGGGAACCAGGTCGCCGCAGGCGCCCACGGTGGACCCGTGCCGGTGTCCACCAGCACGACGCGGCTGTCGACGAACAGCAGGTGGCAGTGGACGTGCAACCGCCACGGTCCGGTCAGGCCGGCTTCGGGAAGAGTCGCCTCCAGCGTCTCCGGGAAGTCGCCCGAACCGTCGCAGAGGGCGACGTGCCGGACAGTCGTCGTCATGCGGACGACGGTAGGGGCAGCCCAGCCGTGGTCGCGACCAGGCGGATGGTTGAAGCGAACAGGGCGTCGCGAGCCTCGGGCGGCAGGAAGTCGAGGTGGCCGTACGCCTCGAGGCAGGTGAAGCCGTGCAGCGCGGCCCAACTGTGCAGGCAAGCCTGGAACGTGTCTGCGGGCAGGGCGGGCTCGCCGGGCGGTTTCGCCGCGGCCTCGGCGTCGAAGCACGTCCTCAGCGACTCGTGCACGTAACGCAACAGCGGTGGCCTCAGCACCCCCTGGTCGGCGGCGTCGAAGAACAACGACTTCAACTGGAACATCGCACGGCGCGCCGCCTCGGTGGTGGGCCCCTCCTCGGGCGCGGCGTATCCGGGCACGGGCATGCCGAGGATGAGCGCGAAGCGCTGGGGCTCGCTGTGCGCCCAGGACCGGTATGCCTGCGCGACCGCGAACAACCGGCCGGTGGGATCGCCGACGGGGACGTCGTCTCGCGCGGCCGCCACGACGGCGCCCAGGTCGTCGAAGGCGTCGACGATCATTGCGGTCAGCAGTTCGTCGCGGTCGGCGAAGTAGCGGTAGAGCGCCGGCGCGGTCATGCCCATCTCGCGGGCGATGTCGGAGAAGCGCACGTCGGTCGTGCCCTGCTCGTGCATGAGCCGGAGCGCAATCCCCTTGATCTCGTCGATCGTGGCCGCCCGCGTTCGCTCCCGGCGGGTCGGTAGGGCGCGCTCGGGCTGCGCGTTCTCGATCGGTGCGGCGGTCACGCCGAGCGGCCTCCTCGCGGTGAACTTCTCGTTAATCATCGTCACAGACGCTAATAGCCTTGACAAGCTAGCCGTCATAGTGTTCGTTACGAAGCATAACTTGGTTGACGATGTATCACTGACATCATGTCATGTTCCGTGCACGAGGGAGATTCCGATGAGCTACGCGACGTTTCGCGTCGAGGATCCGGCGGCGACCGCTGCGACGGTGGGACCGCTCGGCCGGCTGGCCGGCTGGGCGTTCCGGCGCCGCGGCCGGGTTCTGCTGGCCTGGGTCGCGGCATTCGCGGCGGCGACCGGGCTGGCCGCCGCGTTCGCCGGTGACTTCGCGGCCGACTATTCCGCGCCAGGATCGGATTCGCGACAGGCCCGCGACCTGATGGCCGAACGGTTCCCCGCCCAGGCCGGCGACACCATCGACGTCGTCGTGCGGGCCGAGGGCGGCGTCACCACGGCGGACGTCCGCTCCGACGTCACGGACCTGCTGGCCGACCTGAAGACGACGCCCCATGTCGCCTCGATCGAGGACCCCTACGCGGCGCCCGGGGCCATATCCGCCGATGGGCAGACGCTGGTCGCCCACCTGACGCTGGACCTGACGAACCCGGTCGACATGCCGATCGAGGACACCGAGGAACTGCTCGCCGCCGCCGACGGCGCCGACCGGCCCGGCCTCGAGGTGTCGCTCGGAGGGCAGAGCATCCAGATGGCCGAGCAGGGCGAGATCGGCTCCGAGACGATCGGACTCGCCGCTGCGGCGGTGATCCTGCTGCTGACGTTCGGGTCCGTGGTCGCCGCCGGACTGCCGATCGTCACCGCCGTCGCCGGCCTGGCCGTCAGCGGGACCCTGACCGGCCTGGTGGCGGCGGTGATCGACGTACCCGACTGGTCGACGTCGCTCGCGACAATGATGGGGATCGGCATCGGGATCGACTACGTCCTGCTGATGGTCACCCGGTTCCGGGAGTGGCGCGCCGCCGGCCTCGACCCGCACGCAGCGACGGTCGCCACCGCCGACACGGCGGGGCGGTCGGTGCTGGTGGCGGGCGGCACGGTGGTGGTCAGCATGCTGGGGCTGTTCGCGATGGGCCTGTCGTTCATGCGCGGTGCCGCTGTCGTGACGATCGTGGCCGTCCTGGTGGTGATGGCGGCGGCGTTGACGCTGTTCCCCGCCCTGCTGGGCTACCTGGGCCGCCGGATCGAGCGGTTGCGCCTGCCGCTCGGACGGCGGCGGCCGGTGCAGGTGGCCGAAGGTGGCCACGTCGAACCAGCCCGGGGCTGGGTGCGCTGGAGCCGGCTGGTCGACCGTCACTCCGTCGTTGCGGCCGTCGCCGGCGTCGGGATCCTGCTCGCTCTCGCAGCACCATTCCTCGGTGTGCGCTTCGGTTTCCCCGATGCCGGCAACGATATCGAGGGCACGTCGACGCGGCAGGCGTACGACACCGTGGCCGAGGGCTTCGGGGCGGGTGCCAACGGACCACTGCTGCTCGTTGCCGACCTAGCCGGCGGCGACGCGGCTGTCATCGACGAGATGGCCGGCCGGCTGGCCACGACTCCCGGCGTGGCCGCCGTCACCCCGTTGGTCCTGAACCCGGCCGGTGACGCCGCACTGCTGACGGTCGTGCCGACCACCGGTCCGCAGGCGGCGGAGACCGAAGACCTGGTCCGTGCGTTGCGCGACGATGTCATTCCCGCATCCATCGACGGGACCGGCGCGGAGGTCCACGTCGGCGGGGTCACCGCGACGTCGATCGACTCCACGTCGAACATCGCGAGCCGGCTGCCGCTGCTGATCGGCGGCGTGGTCGCCCTGTCCATGCTGCTGCTGCTGGTCGCGTTCCGGAGCATCGCGATCCCGGTCACAGCCGCACTGATGAACTTGCTGTCGGTGGCTGCGGCGTACGGCGTCGTCGCCCTGGTCCTCGAAGGAGGTTGGGCCGGCCAGCTCATCGGCATCGACACCGAGACCCCCATGCCGGCGTTCATTCCGGTGCTGATGTTCGCGGTGCTGTTCGGGTTGTCGATGGACTACGAGGTCTTCCTGGTCAGCCGGATGCGCGAGTCGTGGCTGCGCACCCGCGACAACAGCCGCGCCATCGTCGACGGTCTGTCCGGTACCGGGCGCGTCATCACCGCCGCGGCGGCGATCATGGTAGCGGTGTTCGCCGCGTTCATCCCGAGCCCGGAGGTCTTCCTCAAGGTGATCGGCGTGGGTATGGCGGCCGCGATCTTCGTCGACGCGACAGTGGTCCGCATGCTGCTGGTGCCCGCGATCATGCACCTGCTGGGACGGGCGAACTGGTGGCTGCCGGCGTCGTGGGAGCGACGCCTGCCGCAGCTGCACGTCGAAGGACGGCCCGAGGTGTTCCTGCCCGGGCCGGTCGAGGAGCCTGCGCTCGCGCTGGCCGCCCGGCCTACGGGATGACCAGGCCACGGATGGTTCGCGTGAGCTCCCGGAATCCGTTGCTCAGCAGGAACGAGATCGCCTGGCGGTCCTCGGCGTCGGCGTAGTCGATCAGCCGCTCGACGCCGGCCAGGCGCAGCCAGTCGGCGGCTTGCGCGACCAGCCAACTACCGATCCCGACCCGGCGGTACGGCTCTCCGACCTGCAGGTTCCCGACGTCGGCCCAGGCCGAGATGCCGGCCGCCCGGTTGCCCTCCCCGAGATTGGTGTCCACCTCGATGAAGCCCACCACCTCGTCCTCGACCAGGGCCCAGATCCGGGTGCCGTTGACTCCGAGCGTGCGACGGGCGATCAGCCCGGGCATCGGCGGCGGCCGCATGGGCAGGTCGGCGATCGCAGTGACGAACACGATCTCGGTGCGGCCCCGGTGCCGGAAGCCGGCCCGCTCGTAGATGTCGCGAACGTGTGGCCACTGCTCGGGGACGCCATAGACCGCGGGAACCGGCAGGGTGCCGTCGGCGTACCGGCGGCGCACCTTCCACCGGTCGAGCTGACCCAGGCAGGCCGTAGCGAGCACGTCGCCGGCCTCGTCGGAGTCGGGCCAGCCGGGCATCGGCGGCCAGCACAACAGCCACCTGATCTCACCGGCGCCGCGGTAGGACTCGCCGACCCGATCCTCCGAGCCGTATCGCAGCAGGTGGGCAGCTGCCACGACCCGCTGTCGCTGCTCGGCGACGAGCGTGACGCGCTCGTCGACCCACGGGTCGACGATGAACTCGCCAGGATCGCGCTCGAGGTGGCTCGTCACGGCGGTCACCGACAGGGAGACGCCGGGGAGCACAGCCGCGACGTGAGCATTGACCAGGGCGGTCAGCTGTTGCCGGTCGCCGCGCCGATACGGGCGCACGTCGGCGGCGAATCCGCTCGCCGATGCCATGGCCACGGGACTATCCTGCCGCGCGCCACCGATACCTGGCCCGCGGACCGGGCCATACCGCGAGGAATTGTGATCGCTCTTACCGCATCCGGACTCGCCGTGCGGCTCGACGGCACGGGCCCTCCCGTCGTTCTCGTGCACTCCGGCGTCACGGACCACACCTCGTGGGACGATGTCACCCTCGTTCTGGCGGGCTCGCACACCGTGATCCGCTACGACCTGCGCGGCTTCGGTGCCTCGCCGCCACCCACGGTGGGGTTCCGGCATCTCGACGACCTGGTCGCTGTTCTCGATCACCTTGACGTCGGCCCGGCGGTGGTCGTCGGAAACTCCTTCGGTGGCAGGCTGGCGTTGGATCTCGCGGCCGCGCTGCCCGACCGGGTGACGGCGGTGGCGATGCTCGCGGCTCCCATCACCGGCTGGGAGTGGTCTGACGTCGTGCGAGCGTACGGCGACGCGGAGGAGGCAGCGCTGGAGGCCGGCGACCTCGACGTCGCCGTGCGGCTCAACCTGGACATGTGGGTGCGGGGGCCCGTGCGAGAGTGGTCGCCGTCGCTGCGCGCTCTCGCGGCGGTCGTCGAGCCGTCGATGCGGACGGCGCTGGCCCACCAGACGACGGTCGACGAGCTCGAGCTCGACGACGAACGCCGCGCGGGAGCCGAGCGCCTCGGCGACATCGAGGTTCCGACGCTCGTCGGCGTCGGTGACCAGGACGTACCGGACTTCGTGGCGATCGCGCGGCATCTGGCCGCAGGAATCGCGGGAGCCGAGTTGATCGAGTTCCCGGGCGCCGGCCACCTGATACCGGTCGAGCAGCCCGAGGCCGTCGCCGCACGCCTGACCGGCTTCCTCGAGAGTCTCTGACCCGACGCGACGAAAGGAGTCACTGGTGCCGACCTACGTGGTGGAGCTCGCCTTCGACAAGGACAACGACCACCGGATGGAGGTTCGGCCGTCCCACCGTGAGTACCTGCAGAAACTTCACGCCGAGGGACGGCTCGTGACAGCCGGGCCGTTCGCCGACGACACCGGCGCGCTGTTGGTCTACCGGGTCGGCGGCCGCGACGAGCTCGACGACCTTCTCGATGCCGACCCGTACACGCCCGCCGATGTGGTGACGCGGGTGGGTATCCGGGAGTGGGCACCGATCATCCCGGCAGCGGACCAGTCGGCGACAGCAGAACGTATGCCTTGAGTTCCCACCGTATCGACGCATATCAGGGTGCTGGGCCACGCCGTACCGGCGCCTGACCCGACCCACGGACCCGCCGTCCATGCTGGAGCTCACCTGGGATACGACATCCTGCGTTTCGAGCTACGGCCCGAGGGCAGAGATTGTGTGCTCACGATGACCGCCACGGTCGACGACATCGCCAGGACCAGGGTGCCGAACGCTCCGACGCTGAGCACGTAGCAGCCCAGGTGCTCGCCGAACGGTTGATCTCCTTGTCCCGTTGGTCCGGCTCGTGCCCATCTCGACGGCGCCTGGCCCGACTCGGACCAGGATTGGACGGCGGTCCATGGGTCTACGTCGACCGCCTCGGGGTTGCAGCGGCCACGATCGGCCCGCCGGAGTCGCACTAGGCTCGCTGCCGTGAGTGATGCGCGCGTGGCGGTCGTGACCGGTGCGGCGCAGGGCATCGGCAGGCGGATCGCCGAGACACTCGCGGCGGAGGGTTACCAGCTGGCGCTGCTCGACCGCCGCCCGGTCATGGGCGGCGCTGACACGCTGACATGGACGGGCGACGTCAGCGCAGAGGCCGACGTCACGGAGTTCAGCCGGGCCGTCGTCCAGCGCTTCGGTCCCGTCGACGTGCTGGTCAACAACGCCGGGATCGCGTTCATCACGCCGCTGGAGGACACGTCACTGGATCAGTGGCGGCGGGTCATCGACGTCAACCTGACCGGACCGTTCCTGCTCTGCCGCGAGTTCGGCCGCCACATGCTGGCGGCGGGCGAGGGAGCGATCGTCAACATGGCGTCCATCGCAGGTCTGCAGGGAATCCCCGACCGGGCCGCGTACAACGCCAGCAAGCACGGCCTGATCGGGTTGACCCGCACGCTCGCTGCCGAATGGGGCGGTCGCGGCGTACGGGTGAACGCCGTCTGCCCGGGCTGGGTCAAGACCGAGATGGACGACGCTTCACAGGCCGAGGGCGCGTACGTCGACGCCGACATCACCGACCACGTCCCGATGGGCCGATTCGCCGCACCCGAGGACATCGCCAACGCGGTGGCATTCCTCGCCGACCCCACGCGCAGCGGCTTCGTCAACGGTGTCACGCTCTCGGTCGACGGCGGCTGGTTCGCCGACGGCTCCTGGCAGTCGCTGCGGCTGGCCGCCCGCGACCGCTGACGGCAAGCTGGGCGTCATGCAGATCCGAGACGCGACCACTGACGACTGGCCGTCGATCTGGCCCTTCATGTGCCGCATCGTGACCGACGGCGAGACGTTCTCGTGGGACCGCGACATCGGCGAGGAACGGGCCCGTGAGTGGTGGTTCCCCGAGCCACCGGGCCGGACCGTGGTCGCCGTCGACGATGACGGAGGCGTCGTCGGTACCGCTGTGTCCGGCCCCAACCATGGCGGGCCGGCGGCCCACGTGGCGACTGCCAGCTTCATGGTCGATCCCGATCGCTCTGGCCGCGGCGTCGGGCGGGCACTCGGCGAGCACGTCCTCGAGCGGGCGCGGGCGGATGGCTTCCGCGCGATGCAGTTCAACGCCGTCGTCGAGTCGAACACGCGCGCAGTCGCACTGTGGCGCCTGCTGGGCTTCGAGGTACTGGCCACGGTGCCCGAGGCCTTCAACCACCCGACCGACGGATACGTGGGGCTGCACATCATGTACCGCCGACTCTGACCAACGGGCCGCCGGGGACTGGACAGAACATACGGATGTGGGGTATCAATAACTCGTACATCACTGTTCGAGTTAATTATCCGGAGTCATCGCCATGAGCTCTCACACGTCCGCACCTCCGGCACCTGCGGCGACGGCCACGCCGCTGAACCCGCGCCGCTGGACCGCCTTGGTCCTGCTGTGCCTGGCTCAGTTCATGCTGATCCTCGACGTGACCGTGGTGAACGTCGCGCTGCCCAGCATCGGCGACGACCTCATGATCAGTCGCAGCCAGCTGACGTGGGTCGTCACGGCATATGTCCTCACGTTCGGCGGCCTGATGCTGCTCGGCGGTCGGTTGGCCGACGTCGTCGGCCGGCGCAGGATCCTGCTGACCGGGCTCGCCCTCTTCACGGTCAGTTCCCTGGTCTGCGGCCTTGCCGGTGACGGCCTCCTGCTGGTCGCAGGCCGGGCGACCCAGGGCGTCGGAGCCGCGCTGCTCTCGCCCGCAGCCCTGTCGATCATCACGACGTCATTCCACGGCAACGAGAGGAACCGGGCCCTCGGTGTCTGGGCCGTCATCGGCGGCTCGGGCGCCGCCGTCGGCGTGCTCATCGGCGGACTGCTCACGGCGGGACCGGGATGGGAATGGATCTTCTTCGCCAACGTTCCGGTCGGTCTGGCGGTGCTGTTGACGGTGCCGGCCGTGGTTCCCGCCGATCCGCCCCGGCAGGACGCCGGGCGGCTCGACGTCCCTGGCGCCCTGCTCGGGACCGCGGCGGCCGTGCTCCTCGTCTACGGGCTGGTCGAGGCCGGTGACTCCGGCTGGACGGCACCGCAGACACTCCTGCCGATCGCCGCTGCCGCCGGGCTGGGGGGCGCGTTCGTCGCGGTGGAGCGCGCCGTGCGGAACCCGCTGATCCGCGTCGAACTGCTCAGGCAACGGTCGGTCGTGGCCGGGACGTTCGTCATGCTGGTCGCGAGCGGCCTGATGCTGTCGCTGTTCTTCCTGTCCTCGGTCTACCTGCAGGGTGTCCGGGGATTCGACGCCGTCGCCACCGGTCTGACGTTCCTGCCGGCTGCGGTCGCCATCACCGTGGGCGCTCACCTGGCCGGCCAGCTCGTCGGCCGGGTCGGTAGCCGCGCCGTCGCCACCGCAGCGTTGGCACTGACGGCCCTCGGCATCGGGTTGCTCACCCGGCTCACCGCGGAGTCCGACGTCCTCACGGAGTTCCTGCCGGGCTACGTGCTCGCGGCACTCGGGCTCGGGCCGGCCTTCGTCGTGGCCACCACGACCGCGCTGTCACGTGTGCCGCACGATCAGGCGGGCCTGGCCTCGGGCATCGTCAGCACCTCTCACGAGATCGGTGGGGCGATCGGCGTCGCCGTCATGTCCGCCGTGGCAGCGGGCAGCATCGTCACAGGGGTGCACGACGCCGGTGGCTTCTCCGACGCCTTCACCGTCGGAGCCGTCACCGCAGGTGTCGCGGCACTGGCCGCCCTGCGCCTGGTGCCGCCGGGCAAGCCGGCGCGGGCGGCGTTCGGGCACGGTCATGTTCACTAGCCCGACCTCGTACGATGCGACCGTGGCGCAGGACACACGGCGGCGACGTGCCGACGCCGAGCGCAACATCGAGGCGATCCTGGACGCCGCGCTGAGGTTGTTCGCGGCGAGCACGAACGTCAGCATGACCGAGATCGCCCATGCGGCAGGCGTCGGCCGGGTCACGCTGTACGCACACTTTCCGTCCCGGGAGGATCTCGTCGACGCGGTTGTCGAGCGTTCGCTGGCCGAGTCCGCGGAACTGATCCAGGTCGACGGCTTCGACACCGCGCCGGCCGACGAGGTACTGGTTCAGTTGGTCCGTTCCTCCTGGCAGGCGCTTCATCGCCACCGCCGGATCCGCCTGGTCGCCCAGGCCGAACTCGGCGAGCAGCGGCTGAAGGCGCGGCACGAACGGGCCGAGGTGGCCGCGCGGCTGAATCGTCTGATCACCCGTGGCCAGGACGAGGGCACGATCCGCTCGGACCTGCCTGTCACCTGGCTGGTCACGACGTTCTTCGGCATCCTCCACACCGCGGCCGATGAGGTCGATGCCGGTTGGCTTGCGGCCGAGGACGCACCCGCGATCATCGAGGCCACCCTGCTCCCGGCCCTCCTCGCCCAGCCCAGGGTCGGCGACGACGCGTCGAGGCAGCAAGTTTCCCGATCGCGATCGTGAGCCGGCAGCGTCGAGGCATGGGCCGTCCGGCCATATGTCCGGCCCGAGCGAGCGCTCTTGCCTGCAGACTGGACGCACATGTCACCAACACTTTCGGCGTGTCGCGTCATCAGCATCCAGCCTGCGAGGGGGCAGGGCCTCGACCGTAAACGAGGCGATAGGCAAGCGGCCCGACGAACAGGATCGATTGGTATATCCGAATGACTGACCTGCGGAAATGCGACGTCGAGACCTCGACTGTCCTGTTGGTCGGGCCGCGTGCCCGCTCACGCGAGTTGGGATAGCCCGGCCGTGCCTATTCGCTATCGCTCCGCCGACGAGGACAGCGCCCGATGGCTGGGCTTCCCGTTCCGGCCGGGCGACATCGTGATCAGCACGCGGTCCAAGAG
>DASRTE010000136.1:0-5570 GCA_035656095.1 Jiangellaceae bacterium | reverse complement strand
GGCACCCTGCTCTTCATCGGTGGCACCGGCGGCCGCCAGGCCGGCGTCGGCCTGACCCTCATCTCGGCGATGACGGCGGCGACCCCGGCGTTGATCGCCAGCCTGGCGGTCGAGCTGGCGCCGATCCGCGCCAACCTCATCGCCGCCGGATTCGTCGACACGCCCCTGTCGGCGTCGCTCCTCGGTGACCAGCTCGACGCGCGGCGGGCCGAGCTACGCGCCACGCTCCCCATCGGCCGTGTGGTCGGACCGGCCGATGTCGCCGCGCTGGCGGTGCACATCATGACCAACACCGCGCTCACAGGCGCGACCTACGACATCGACGGCGGCCAGCAGCTCCTGTCGAACCGAGGAGGGTCCCGATGACGACGATCGCAGATCTCGCGCAGCTTCTCCACGAGACGGCCGAGCATCACGGCGCGTTCGAGGCTGTTGCCCCACCGCACGACTGGTGGGACTGGTATGCGGCGTACATGGACGCTCGCCAGGCCGGCTCGACGCCGGACGAGGCATCCGCGGCGGCTGGACGCTACATGGCCGAGGTCAAGCACATCGTCGTCCCACCGTCCTGACAGCCGAGCATTCCCGGTAGCGCCACGTCCACGAACGTTGCGGGGCCGCAGACCGGTGACCCGCCAGGGAGATTCCCTGCTGCGACGCAGCGGTGAACGGCGCGATCGTCATCGTCGGTACAACCTCGGGAGGCAGCAATGAGCACAGCCGAAGGCCCTAAACGAGAAACAAGCGACATGAAGCTCGAGGTCGTCGTCATCCCTGTCTCGGATGTGGACCGCGCGACGGCGTTCTACACCAAGCTCGGGTGGCGGCAGGACGCCACGCCTCCTGGCTCCGGTGTGGTCCAGTTCACGCCGCCCGGCTCCTGGTGCTCGATCCAGTTCGGGACGAACCTCACGTCGGCCGTGCCCGGGTCGGTTCAGAGAACGTATCTGGTGGTCTCCGACATCGAGGCCGCCCGGGCCGAGCTGGCCGCCGCCGGCATCGACGTGAGCGAGGTCTTCCATCGCGGCGCGGACGGCCCGGCCACCGGTCCCGAGCCAGAGCACGGCAGCTACCAGTCGTTCGCCACGTTCAGCGACCCCGACGGCAACAGCTGGTTGCTGCAGGAGATCACGAAGCGGTTGCCCGGGCGTGTCGACGCTGCCGCGACGGAGTTCGGTTCGGCGAACGACCTGGCGAGCGCGATACGGCGCGCCGAGGTCGCCCACGCCGAGCACGAGGCGCGCAGCGGCCAAGCGGACCCGAATTGGCCCGACTGGTACGCCGCCTACATGGTGGCGGAGCAAGCCGGCGAGGAACTGCCGACCTGACCTCCGTGGACGACGCCGTGCGCGCCCCCGGCGGTGCGCCACCCTGCGCGTCCAGCTCAGAGCCAGTCGCGTCGCTTGAACACCAAATAGAGCGTCAGGCACGTGAGCACCATCAGCGACAGGGCGAGCGCGTACCCGTGAGCCCAGCCGAGCTCAGGCATGTGTTCGAAGTTCATGCCGTAGATGGTGCCGATGAGGGTGGGCGCGAAGAGGATGGCCGCCCAGGCGGAGATCTTCTTGACCTCCTCGTTCTGCAGGTTGCTGGCCTCGCTGAGGCTGCGCATCTCCTCGTTCTGTTGCTGCGCGACGAGGGTGGCGTTGACGGTCAGCATGTCTCGCAGCGCCTGATGGAACTCGTCGACGCGCTCGACGATCTGGGTGAGGTGGTCGTCGACGTCCCGCAGGTAGCGCTGGAGCTCCTCATCGACGTGGTACTTCACGAACCCGGCGGACAAGGCGGCGATCATGCCGACCAAAGGGCGGGTGGCGCGCTGAAACTCGGCGACCTCGCGGGACAGGTCGTAGATCCGCCGCGAGACCTTCGGGTCGCCGCTGAAGACCTCGGCCTCGATCTCGTCGATGTCGTTGGCGAGGCCGGCCACGACCGGGTAGTAGCCGTCGACGACCTTGTCGAGCACGGCGTAGAGGACCGCCTCGGGGCCGCGTCGGAGCAGGCCCGGTTGGCTTTCCAGCCGGCGGCGGACGGAGCTGAACTCGGGGGCCTCGCTGTGGCGGACCGTGAGCACGAACCTCGGGCCGACGAAGATGTGGACCTCGCCGAACTCGACCTCCTCGATGTCGTCCATGTAGCGGGCGGGACGGAGCACCACGAAGAGGGTGTCGTCGTAGCGCTCGATCTTGGGCCGTTGGTGGGCGTGGATGGCGTCCTCGACCGCCAATGGGTGGAGGTCGAACTCGGAAGCCAGCGATCCGACCTCGTGGTCCTCGGGGCGGTACAGGCCGATCCAGGCCATGCTGTCGGGGCGGCGGCGGAGCCTGTCGAAGGTATCGGTCAACGACTTGGGTGAGGCGACTCGCTTGCCATCGACGTAGATGGCGCTGTCGACCATCTTCGACCGCGGGGCTTCGGACGGAGTCTCGTCGGCGATGGCCAGCCCGTCGGCGTTGCTGGCGTCGCGGTGTGGCGGGCGCGGCCGGCGAGCCCGGACGAGTGAGCGGATGGTCGGCCGACGATGGTCGGTCACCACTCTCTTCCCTCGGGCCCGGTTTCGCCGGCGGAGCCTGTGGGCGAGGCCGACCGAGGTGCGCACGCGGAGGCATCGGCAAACGCGAACCACACGGCCTCCGGCGCTCCCGTGCCGCATGCCCTGGTGAGGGCAACGCCCATCAGGCTCCTCCCCCGGCCACAGACGCCGACCTGACGTCACCAGCCGACAGTGATCGGTTCGATTATGCAGCGCGGAGCACCACAACGGACGGCTAACCACCGACGAGGACGGCCGCTCCGACGGCGCCCGCCAGGTCGCCCAGCTCGGTCCGGACCACCGCCGGAGGATTGGAAGACACGAAGAGGTGGGGCATCATCTGCGCCACGATGCGATCGACGAATGGCTGGCCGAGCCGATCGCCGAGGCCGCCGCCGACGATGATCGCCTCGAGGTCGAGCAGGTTCTGTGCCGACGCCAGACCGATGCCCAATGCCCAGGTCGCATCCTCGATGAGCTTGTGGGTCATGCGGTCACCGCCCTCGAGGGCCATCGCATAGACGCTGGAGCTCAGGCGCTGGCGGCCGCGCTGGCGCATGATGCTAAACAGGCTCGTCTTGTGGCCACGCTTGGCGAGCCTCCGTGCCTGCCTTTCCATGCTGACCCTCCCGGCATAGGCCTCGACGCAGCCGCGGCGTCCGCATGTGCAGCGCAGACCTCCGGGTTTCGCCACCATGTGGCCGATCTCGCCAGCCGTGCCCCTCCCATCGTGGAGCTCGCCCTCGATGACGAGGCCCCCGCCGACGCCGGTTCCAACCCAGACCCCGAGAAGGTTCTTGAAGGGTCGACCGGCGCCCCGGCGGTGCTCGCCGAGGACTCCGACGCTTACGTCGTTGTCGACCGTCACCTGGACGCCCTCGAAGGCGGCGGACACGGGCGGCCCCAGTTCGACGCGATCTGTGAAGCCGGGAACGTTGGCCGCCAGTTGGACCGCCCCAGCGCGCGCATCGATCTCGCCCGGCGTGCCGATGCCGATTCTTCCGAGATCGGCGTCGGCCAGCGCCCCAGCCTTGAGCGAGGTCCTGATCGTGGCGACGATCGCATCGATCACGTCGGAGGGATCCCCGGTCTGGGGAGTCAGCACGCGCGCGCTGCCGACCACCTCCTCGTCTCTCAAGACGACGGTCTGGATCTTCGTGCCCCCGAGATCGACGCCCGCTGCCACCGTCGTGGTCGCCATGTCATGCCTCTCCCGGAACGTCGCGGATCTCCACATGCTCGCCCCTCGCGACCACGACCTGGGTGACCATGGCGGCCGGGAACAGGCCGTGCTCGACGACCCCGACTGTGTCGGCGAGCCGCCTCGCCAGTTCCCTTGGGTCGTCGAAGTCGGCCGTGTAATCGGCGATGACGCCCCCGTCGGGGCTTCGCGGCACGTCGCGGAGGCGGACGGTTCCGAGGCGGCGGAGCGTGGCGCTGAGCCCGAAGTCCGCCAGCTCGAGCGGTACCGGGGGCGACAGGCGCTCGACGAGCTTGTCGGAGGAGACGATGACGACGAAGCGATCCGCGGCGGCGGCGACCGCCTTCTCCCGCGTGTGGGCCGCGCCCCCGCCCTTCACGAGCCAACCCGACGGTGCGACCTGGTCGGCACCGTCGATCGCGATGTCCAGTCGAGAGAGAGCGCCCGTGCCGCTGAACGGCTCGATGGACATGCCGAGGTCGCGCGCAGCCTTCTCCGTTGCCGGGGACGTCGAGACCCACCGCACGTCCAGCCGGCGTGCCGCCAGTGCCCGAAGGAGGAACGCGACCGTCGACCCGGTGCCGAGGCCGACGCGCATTCCTTCCTCGACGAGGCCGGCCGCCACTTGGGCAGCGCGGTCCTTCTCTTCCTCGGCGCTCATCGCGCCCCCACCTCGCTTCCCGGCGCCGCGGCTTCGTCCGCGATCACGAGCTGGCTTGGGGTCTCGACCCGCCCGGCGGGGATCGAGCGGTCCCCGGCTCGCAGCCGCCGCAGAGCATCGACCTTGTCCGCCCCGGTGATCAGCCAGAGCACCTGGTGGGCCTTGCTGAGGGCGGGGTACGTGAGGGTCATGCGGCGCCGGCCCTGGTACACGCCGGTGAGCGCCACGTCGCGGTCGTCGACGTCGAGCACCGGGTCGCCCGCTACGAGCGACGCCGTGTGGCCGTCCGGCCCGAGGCCGAGATGGACGAGATCGAAGCGCTCTGGCAACGAGCGGGCGTAGGCCGTGGCCGCTCGTTCGAGATCCTGACCATCGACCGGCATTGGCCGGATTTCCGCCCCCAACCCAGGCGGCAGGCTCGCCGTCAGGTGGGTGAGGTTGCGATCGGGATCGCCGTCGGGCGCGATCCGCTCGTCGACCTGGTAGATCGTCACGTGCTCCCACGCCACCTTGTCCGTCAGGTGAGCGAACATGGCCCACGGCGTGTGGCCACCGCTGACCGCGAAGGCGAACCTGCCGCGGTCGGCGACCGCCGCGTCCGCCCGCTCGGCGACGAAGGTTGCCGCCCGTTCGGCGACCAAGCCGGCGTCGGCCAAGACCTCGATCTCCAGTGGCACGGCTACACCGCCTTCTCTTCGTGCCCCCCGAACTCCCTGCGCATGGCCGAGAGCAGCTTGTCGGCGAATTGGTCGAGGTCGCGCGAGGCGAAGCGCGAATACAGGGCCGTGGTGAGGACCGGAGCGGGAACGCCGACGTCGATGGCCGCACCCGACGTCCAACGGCCCTCCCCGGAGTCGGACACCCGGCCGGCGAACTGGTCGAGGGTCGGGGAGGCGTACAGCGATTCGGCTGTGAGATCGAGCAGCCAGGAGCCGATCACGCTGCCGCGTCGCCAGACCTCGGCGACGTCGGTCGTGTCGATCTCGTACCGGTAGAGCTCCGGCGCCTCGAGCGGCGCAGTCTCGGCGTCCGCTTGACGCTGGCGCTTGCCGGCGTCGGCGTTCTTGATGATGTTCAGGCCCTCGGCGTAGGCCGCCATGACGCCGTACTCGATGCCGTTGTGCACCATCTTCACGAAGTGGCCGGCGCCGTTGGGGCCGCAGTGGTAGTAGCCC
>DASRTE010000135.1:0-5518 GCA_035656095.1 Jiangellaceae bacterium | reverse complement strand
TTCACCCGCTCCACGGCGGCGATCAGGTCGACCAGGTCGTGTTCGACCGCCACCGCCTCATCCCACGGTTCGACCGACACAGCCGGATCGGCGGCAGCGGCCGGGTCGGCCACGCCGGCCAGCCTCGTCAGCTGCACCGCGTGATAGGCCGCCTCCACCCCGCCCGGCCGGGCCGCCAACGCCGCGAACGGCACCCGCACCACCGGCCCGCCAACGGCAGGCACCCGATCCACCACCGATCCGAACATGTGTTCGACCCTAGCCGAGCCCACCGACATCGACGACCCGATGTCCACAGCCCTGGGACGTCGGCCCTCAGACGTCTCGGCTCCCCAGCCACGAGCAGTCGGGCTAGTCGATCAGCGCCAGGCACCCGTCCGAGCAGGAAGCTCGGCGCGGCACTCAGGCGACGGCGGCGTAGGAGATGAAGCCCGGTTGGTCGAGGTCCCCGACGAGCACGGCGGCACCGCAACCGACGCATGAGCGTTCGGTCTCGTGGGCGTCGGGGACGGCCTCGAAGTCCTGGACGCCGTCACAAACGGAACACCACAGGGTGGTCATGACGGCTCCCTTCGTGTGTCACCTTTGACAGTGCCAGAAGGGGAGACAGAGGCGGCGGAGGCACGCCGGTAGGCGTACCCGGTGGTCAGGGGTGCCCAGGACGAGGGATGATCGTGATGCACGGGTCCGGAGGGAGCGGCTGATGCAAACGGTGTGGAAGGGGTCGATCTCGTTCGGCCTGGTCTCGATCCCGGTCCGGCTCGTGGCGGCCACCGAGGAGCGTAACGTCAGTTTCCGTCAGGTCCACGCGGCCGACGGTGGCCGCATCCGCTACAAGCGGGTCTGCGACAACGGCGGCCACGAGGTCGCGTACGCCGACATCGCCAAGGGGTACGAGCTACCCGGCGGCGACATGGTGGTCCTGACCGACGAGGACCTCGAGGACCTGCCGATCACGTCGAGCAAGGTGGTCGAGGTCCAGGCGTTCGTGCCCTTCGAGGAGATCGATCCGACCGCCCTGTCACGGGCGTACTACGCCGAGCCCAGCGCAGACCCGAAGCCATATGTCCTGTTCCGCGACGCTCTGGAGAAGGCGGGCCGGGTGGCCATCGTCAAGGTCGCCCTGCGCAACCGCGAGCGGTTGGCCGTGCTTCGCTCGCGCGAGGGCGTGCTCGTCGTGCAGACCATGCTCTGGCCGGACGAGGTACGTCGACCTGACTTCCGGTTCCTCGACGACCAGGTCAGCGTGCGTCCGCAGGAGATGCGGATGGCGGAGTCCTACATCGACGCCATGGCCGAGGAGTTCGAGCCGGACGAGTTCGTCGACGAGTACCGGGAGGCCCTGCTCGAGGTGGTTGAAGCCAAGGTCGAAGGCGCCGAGATCACCAAGGCCCCCGAGCCCGCGGCGGACGAAGGCAAGGTCGTGGATCTGATGGAGGCGCTGCGACGCAGCGTCGCCGAGGCCAAGAAGCAGCGCGGGGAGGCCGCCGAGGCACCGGACAAGCGGACCGCGAAGAAGTCGGCGGTCAAGAAGGCTCCCGCGAAGAAGAGCACCGCCAAGAAGGCGGCCGCCAAGCGCAAGTCAGCCTGACTCCACGGCCGGTCACCGAGCCGATGCGCATCGGGCCTGAGTTCGACGCCTCGACGTTCAGCTTTCAGGGACGCACTCACGAGGTGTTCCGCGCCGGTTCCGGACCGGGGGTCGTGGTCATCCACGAGCTCCCGGGCATGCACCCCGGTGTCATCGAGTTCGGCCGTCGACTGATCGAGGCCGGCTACACCGTCTACCTGCCGTCGCTGTTCGGGACACCCGGCGAAGCAGCGTCCATCGGCGCGACGGTGCGGTCGGTACTGCGCGTATGCGTGTCCCGCGAGTTCACCATCCTGGCCGACCGCACGAGTCCGGTCGCGAGCTGGCTCCGCGCGCTCGCCGCCAAGGCGCACGGCGAGTGCGGCGGCCCCGGCGTCGGTGCAGTGGGCATGTGCTTCACCGGGGGGTTCGCGCTGGCGATGGCCGTCGAGCCCTCGGTCCTTGCCCCGGTCGTCAGCCAACCGGGACTGCCGGCCCCGCTGACCCGCCGCGGGCGAGCCGCCCTCGGACTCGACCCCGGTGATCTCGCCACGATCGCCGACCGTGCTCAGCACGGGCTGTGCGTGCTGGGGCTCCGGTTCAGCAGCGACAAGGGATGTCCGGCCGAGCGGTTCCAGACCCTGAGAAGCGCTCTCGGCCAAGCCTTCGAGGGCATCGAGATCGACTCCTCGCCTGGCAATCCGTACGACATCCCGACGCGCGCGCACGCCGTGTTGACGGTCGACTTCGTCGACGAACCCGGGCATCCCACCCGCGCCGGGCTCGAGCGCGTCCTCGCCTTCATGAACGAGCGACTCCGGCCCTTGTGATCCATGACATATCCAGTGATGCCGCAACTGGTCAGAGTAAGGGGAGCACGACCCCCGGTCCGACGACCCGTGCGCCGACGGCTTCCACCCGGGAGCGGAGCTCCCGGTCGGCCGTGACGACGACGACGTGATCGTCCGGGCGTTCGTCGACCGCCCGTGACGCCTCGACGGCGATGACGGCGTCGCCGTCATGGCTCGCCCTCAGCACGGTCACGGCTGGTGCCGGATCGACACCCCGGGCCTGCCCTTCGACCACCAGGCGGATATCGGGCCACCACGTGTCGGCCGGAAGCTCGAAAACTCGGGCCGGAACCCCCTCGGCGGCCATCGCCGACAGGCTGTCACGCAAACGCGCAGCGGCACCCGCGCGGTCGCGCCACCACCCGTCCGGGCGCGAACCGACGACGTTGGCAGCGTCGACGACGAGGACCAATCGCCGGATAGCTTCCGCGCGCAGCGCAGGCCAGGCGACGGTGAATGCCGGGTGCAGCGGACGGTCGGCTACCGCGTCCAGATCGATCCAGCGGACCTCGACGCTCTCCCGGTCAGCCGCACTGGCATGCACCTCGCCGGTCGCGTGGGCGACAACGGTCGTATAGGACCAGGAGCCGTGGTCTTCGAACCAGGCGTGGCTGGGCGTCACTGCCTCCGGGTCGACCGCGGCTTCCTCGAAGGCCTCGCGCAACGCGGTCTGCAGCGCGGTCTCCTCCGAGGATCTGGCGCCACCAGGCAGCGCCCAGGTCCCTCCCTCATGGCTCCATGCGGCACGGTGCTGAAGCAGGACGCGTCCGTGTTCGTCGACCAGCATGAGGCCCGCGGCACCGAAGCGGCCCCAGTGTCGCCGCCCGCAGGCGCAGTCGACCCAGCCGTCGCCGTCGGTGCGGTGCAGCAGCGTCACTCGTCGAGGTTCTCATGCTTCCTTCTCGAGCCTTCGCGGACGACAACTGGCAGCACGTACCAGAGGATCACGAACCAGACGATGACGCCGATGACGATGATCACCGCGGTCGTCCTGGACAGTGCGGTGTCCAGGGCCATGAACACCCCGCCGGCCATCGCCAGCATGAGCAGGAACAGCCCGCCGCTGGCCATGGGTCCGGCGATGGCCACCATGCGGTCGCGCATCCGCTGGCGGAACAGCAGCCGGTGCAGTGGCACGGGTCCGATGAGCAGCGCCGTGGCGAGTGCCGCCAGGACGAGTGTGACGGCGTACACGCGCTGCGTCACCGCGTCAGCGTCACGGAACGGCTGGGTGAACGCAATCGTCAACAGGAAGGCGAACAGGATCTGCGCGCCCGCCTGGGCCACTCTCAACTCCTGGAGCAGTTCCTGCCAGTGCCGGTCGAGACTCTCGGCCTCGCTCTCGTCCCTGGTGTATCCCGTCCCCGCCACTCCGTGCCGCCCTCCTCGTGTGCCGTCTGGCTCGGACGCTACCCGGCGCGGGCACAATCGACACCGCGCGGCAGCGACGTCGGACGACCTGCTCTGTTGGACAGTCGACCGCGACCGTTTGGTACAGTTTTTCGCGCCGCGACGATCCTCTGCGTCGGTGGCGCATGTCCGGGTGGCGGAATAGGCAGACGCGCTAGCTTGAGGTGCTAGTCCCCGCAAGGGGGTGGGGGTTCAAGTCCCCCCTCGGACACCACGTTCTCGCAGGTCAGCGGGCTAGTCACCGTCGTCACCGCCCGCCTTTGCTAACGGGGTACTAACGCCCGTCCCGAAGATGATCCCGGCGTGCCGCGCCTGCTCGACATACGTTCCATAAGCGCCAGGCCGGGAGACGGTCCGATCCGGGCATCCTCCGGCCCTGGCATGGAGGCTGCCTGGCGACGCCTGGGCTTCAAAGTTACGCTGCGTACGCGCCGCTGGACGGGTAGTGTCCGCGACGCTGGCCGTCGGCACTACGTCAGCGCGGTTCCACCAGCAGCAGCAGAAGGGACAGATGCGCGAGGGACCGGACGTGCTCGTCAACGCTCTTGCTGGCGAACGGGTCATCTTTCGCAAGCATGCTGCCGACACCGGCGGGCAACTCATCCAGTTCGACCTGGTGCTGACCAAAGTAGGTGGACATCCACCACCGCATATCCACCTGCACCAGACGGAACGCTTCGTGGTCCGGTCCGGAGCGCTGCGCGTGATGGTCGCCGACGAGGAGCGGGAGCTGCGCGAAGGCGAAGATGCCCCCGACCTGCACTTCGAAGAGCTGCTGGACGAGGCATTCCGTCTGGTCGACGAGGGCAAGTTCGGTGAGCAGGGACCCATCGACCAGGCCGCGACGAGCACCTGGGCCGAGAAGTGGCAGCAGGAGTACCGGCTCGTCTAGGAGGTCGGTGCCGGTGACCCCTCTGCCTGGTCGGCCGCGGCGACCAGCCACCGTGCACGTCGACGTGTTTCGACGAGCGTCTAGGGCTTCAGTGCGTTAGCGAGCGTCTAGGGTCGCCGAACTACGGATTGCCACGCCCAATGTTGAATAACCTCCGGCCGAACCGCACTTGCTGCCCCGAGCCGCCGCACTTGTCACAGATGTGGTGCGCGTAGCTGAACAAGGAGCCCTGCTTCTTCGGCTTGCCGTGGCACTTTGAACACTTGACCCAAGGGTTGAGCGTCAGCGACACGACATAGGTGACGAGCACGGCGACTCCGAGCACAAACAACTCCACGGACGTCACCCCCGTCGCCGGCCGGGAACCGACATTTCATCGTGCCGTAAGGGCTCGACGATATGCGGCAGGCCCGCCGCGGGTGTCCGAGATCATTCATTCGCCTACGGGTGGTCGTAGTCGCGGAACAAGTCCCGGATGCGTTGAGCAATCACGACAGCGGGTTCCGATCATGCGAACATGTGTTCGATACTCAGGGGATGGAGGGCTATCAGGGCTGGTCGGCCGGGCGGGGGGTTCTGAACGGCGCCGGCACACACCGGCCCGAGCACAGCCTGTGGCCGCACATGCCGATCCTCGCCCGCGTCGTGTGGGCCGATACGGGTGAGGAGGAGTGGATCGAGACGACCGCGATGGGCTGGGCCGGCGACCTGGTCTACGTCGACATGCGCCGTACCGACTACGGCGTCAATGCCTGCTGGCTGCATGCCGAGGACGTCAGGCGCCGTTCGGCGACC
>DASRTE010000134.1:0-9895 GCA_035656095.1 Jiangellaceae bacterium | reverse complement strand
CGTGCACATGGCCGGGCTGGGAAGGAGGCAACGCAGCCCGTCCTTCTCGCACGCGTCGAGCAGTTGCGTCCGCAACAACGAGTTCGCGGCCACCCCCCCACCGAGCACCAGGCCCTTCGCGCCGACCGCCTTCGCCGCCTTCAACGCCTTGTGGACGAGGACATCGACCACAGCCTGCTGGAAGCTGGCGGCCACGTGCTCCGTCGAGCTCTCGGGGTGGGCCCGAACGTGGTTCACCACCGCTGTCTTCAGGCCGCTGAAGCTGAAGTCCAAGCCGTCATGCCACATCGCCCGCGGGAAGGCGATCGCCTCGGGGTCGCCATGGATCGCCACCCGATCGATGGCCGGCCCGCCCGGGTAGCCGAGGCCCAGGAAACGGGCGACCTTGTCGAACGCCTCGCCCGCCGCGTCGTCGATCGTCGCTCCGAGCAGTTCCACCGTTCCGGCCACGTCCTCGACCATCAGCAACGACGAGTGCCCGCCGGACACCAGCAGCGCGATCGTCGGTTTGGGCAGTTCCCCGTGCTCGAGTTGGTCGACGGCGACGTGCGCCGCCAGGTGGTTGACGCCGTAGAGCGGCCGGCCCAGCCCCACGGCCAGCGCCTTCGCGGCCGCGACCCCCACCATCAGCGCGCCCGCCAACCCCGGTCCACTGGTGACCGCCACGGCGTCGACGTCGGCCAGACTCACCCCGGCGTCCCGGCAGGCCCGCTCGAGGGTCGGAACCATGGCCTCCAGGTGTGCCCGGCTGGCGACCTCGGGGACCACACCGCCGTAGCGCGCGTGCTCATCGACCGAGCTGGCGACGGCGTCCACGAGCAGGTCACGGCCACGCACGAGGCCGACGCCGGTCTCGTCGCAAGAGGTCTCGATCCCGAGGACGAGCGGTGCGTCGGCGGCCACGGTCCCGATGCTCCCACTGTCGCGGCACCGCGGTCGGGACGGGTGATGCTGCGGCCGACGAGTCGCGCTGCTGACGAGGGACGGGTGATGCGGAGGCGGGCGTCTAAAGAGCGATCTGTGGCATGCCTCACCGCCGCAGATCGCGGAGCCCGCCGTAGCATCACCCGTCCCGACCGCAAGCACTACCGACTCCGGGTCCGCTACAGGATGCGGCGGAGGACGAGGCCGTCGACGCGGCCGTGGGCGTAGTAGCCACGCCTCGTGCTGAGTCGCTCGAAGCCGTGCCGCGCGTAGAAGGCCAGGGCGGGTGCGTTGTCCTCGCGAACGTCGAGCAGTATCTCGTGGGCTCCCCGCCGCTGCGCCTCGGCGACGAGAGCGTCCAGCAGCGCCGTCCCCACGCCCTGGCGCTGGCTGCCGTGGACCACGGCAAGCGTCTGCACGTCGGACGTGTCTCCGGAGTTGGACAGGCCGGCGTAGCCGACGAGAACGCCGGCCTCCTCGGCGACGACGTACCACCGCGTGTTCGGGACACCGGCCAGCTCGGACCGGAACTGCTCGGCCGTCCAGGGCGGGTCGCCCGCGAACAACTCCTGCTCGAACGGGAGCAGCACATCGACGTCCGACGAGCGCATGGCACGCAGCCGCACCGTCACCGGGCCAGAACCGGCTTCGGCGCGCCGGGCGGCCGCGCGTCCGGGCGGCGCAGGTACATCGGATCCGGTGGGACGAGATCCGCCGACCCGCTCACGACGGCCGCCGCGAGATCGGCAGCGTTCGGATACTGGGGCCGGACCGCGTTCGGGAAGGCCTCCGGGTAGAGCCGCGGCCCTTCGCCCGCGACCGGCAGGTCCGTGGCCACGTCGGCCGGAGCGCCGACCGACGGGCCGTCGATGCGACGGCCTGCGGCGTCGTACCCAGCCCAGTAGACCTCGTGTCGCCGGGCGTCCGTTGCCACGACGAACGGTCCGCCTGCCGTCACCCGTCGGGCCACGACGTCGAGACTGCACATGCCGTACACCGGTACCGAGAGCGCCGCTCCCAGGACACGTGCGGTGACCAGTCCGATCCGCAGACCGGTGAACGGCCCTGGCCCCACGCCGACCGCCACCGCCGTGACGTCGCGCCGATCCGCACCGGCGCCGGCCAGCACGTCGACAACGGCCGGAGCGACCAGTTCGGTGTGGCGGCGGGCGTCGACCGTCGTGGACTCCGCGAGCACCTCAGCCCCGTCGTGCAGCGCGACGGTCACGGCGGGAGTCGACGTGTCGATCGCGAGGACGAGCACGCACCCAGGCTAGGCGACGGTGGTCTCCCGTTCTGGAGACGGCGGCCGCGACGCTGTCCACAGGGTTGTTCTCGTCGCTCGGCAGACTCAACCGGTTGTTGCATTGAGTGTGGTCACGACCTCGAGACCCGCCACCGCTGGGCCCTCGCCCCCGGCCACGGCAGACGCGCCATGGTCCCACCGACGACCCCCGACATCCTCAGCATGAGCAGAGGCTCCCGACCAGGCTGAACATGGTGGACGGCAGAGCAAGACACCGGGGCGAGATGGCCGCTGGCACGGCGTCCGAACCAGGCGCGTCGAGGCGGGAGTCGCATCACCCAGCGAGCACGCTGAGTCGCGTGCTCGTCACCGTCACATGATGAGCTGCGCTGCCCAGAGCACGGTCACTGCGACGACGACCGTGAGACCCATCCGTCCGGTGCGCCATGCGACAAGGCCGGCGGCGACCGCGGCGACGAGAACGGGCGACGGCGTCAGGAGCCAGGCGGGCCCGCTCTCACGGGTCAGGGCCGTGGCCAGCAGTGCGGCGAGCGCGGCGACCGCAGCATGATCGAGGACACGCCTGAGTCCCTCCGGAAGGCGTCTCGCCGGAACGATCACGATGAAGCCCACCCGCAGCAACCAGGTGACCACGCTCGAGGCGAGGAGAACGACCGCGCTCATCGCTGCCTCGCTTCGATGAGTGCCCCGGCGACGATGCCGGCAGCCAAACCGACGCCGAGCCCGAGCCCGTTGGGCAGGCTGGACGAGGTGGTGGCAACGGCCGCAGCCACGGCGGCGACGAGGACCTGCGGTCGAGCGCGTAGCCGCGGCGCAAGCAGGGCGATGATCACGGCCGTCGCCGTGAAGTTGAGCGGCGAGGAGGCGGGAATCGCGGCGCCGAGTCCCATTCCGGCCGCCATGGCGACGATCCAGAATGCGCCCAGCACCATACCGGCGACCACCCAGTAACGCCGGAACCGGTCAGGCTCGTCGAGGTCGTCACGCGCCGTCGCCAGGGCGTAGGTCTGGTCCACCAGGAAATGAGGCCCGAGCCAGCGGAACCAGCGCGGCTGGGTGCGAAACCGCGGTTCGAGAGCGGCGCCGTACACGAGCAGTCTCGCGTTGATGACCGCGACGGCAGCCAGGATCATCACGAGCTCGGCGCCAGCGCCCAGCAGAGCGACGGCGGCGAGGTGCGCGGAGCCGCTGTACATTGCGCCGCCACCGAGAACACCGACGCCACCGGACACGCCGATCTCCCGCATGGCGCTGCCGATGACGAGGGCGAACGGCACGACGCTGGCGGCGACCGGGACGATGTCCCTGACCGCCGCCAGCTCGATGCGCGGTGCGCTCACGTCCACCGGCGCCGAGTTCATGCCGGCTCCTCCACGCCGACGTTGATGCGTCCCTTCGACGCCAGCATGAGTTCCCGCAACCGGGACAGCCGGCCCACAGAACTGCGCTTCGGTCGCCGGGCCTCCTCCGCGAGCCGCGCCTGCTGCGCGTACTGCTCGAGGTCGCGCCGGCGAGCCTCGTAGAGCATCGCGTACAGGTGGTCGTGCTGCATGTCGAACTCCCTCCGCTCCGATCGCGGCCGGCCACGGATCGGGCCGACCGGGCGGGTGACCGCCACGTCCAACGATCGGCCCGGCGCGGCGGCCGAACATCGGTGATCGCTACCTAACTGGCCCGCGCCGGGTGCCCATGTCGCCCGGAAGGCCGCGCGACGCGGGCATTCTGGCCCGGTTGACCTGCGGGTTTGCACGTGCCACCTGGGCAGTGAAGGGCACAGAACGGAGCGGGTCTGCCTGCCCCGGTGCGACGGATCGCGCCAGCCGAGGGCACCAGTCCCCGTGGTCGAACCCCCAACCACCCGTGTTCCGCGGGTTTCTGTCGCAGCGTCGGGCCGACCGCACGGTCGCATAGGCAGCGCTCCGCACACAGATAGGTAGCCGTTGCCGACGAACCGAGGCCGTCGCGTCGCGCAGAGTCGAGGCACACCTGGTCCGAAACGAGAGACATTGGAGGACTCGATGACCCAGGCCACCATCAACGGCACCACTCGCAACGGTGTCGACACCGCCACGCTGTTCGCCACGCTGGACGCCGTCAATGCACAGCCGGAGATCGCAGCGTTCCAGTTCCGGGCGCGAAACCGCTGGGTGTCCGGAACGCACAGCCAGACCCGGTTCAGCGACTTCTACGGTGCCGGTCAGGAGATGACGCACCGGACCGAGACCGTGCTGGACGCCGACCACCCGGCCGTTCTCGTCGGCGCGGACAATGGCCCGACTCCGGTCGAGTACGTGCTGCACGCACTGGCAGCGTGCCTGACTGCCGGACTGATCAACATCGCCTCGGCACGCGGCGTCGTCCTGACCGAGGTCGAGTCGACCGTCGAGGGCGACATCGACCTGCAGGGCATCCTCGGACTCTCCGACCAGGCCAGGAACGGCTACAAGGGAGTTCGGGTCAGCTTCCGGATCAAGGGCGACGCCCCCGACGAGGTCCTGCGCAACCTGCTCGAGCGCTCGCGGGCGCGGTCGGCCGTCTTCGACATCATGACGAACGGCGTGCCGGTCGAGATCGACGCCACCGTCGGCTGACCATGACCATCCGAGTGCAGACGCTGATCGTCGGGGCCGGCCAAGCCGGCCTCGCGATCAGCCGATCTCTGACCACGTTGGGCCACGATCACCTGGTCGTCGACCGGGGCCGCGTCGGCGAACGGTGGCGCACCGAACGGTGGGACTCCTTCACTCTGCTGACTCCGAACTGGCAGACGCGGCTTCCCGGGTTCCGATACGCCGGCGGTGATCCCGCCGGGTTCATGACCCGCGACCAGGTGGTCGGGTTTCTGAGCAGCTATGCGCGATCCTTCGACGCTCCGGTGCGCGCCGGCGTGACGGTGACCGGCGTCGACCCGGCACCGCCCGGGTGGCTCGTCCACACCGACGTCGACCGGTATCACGCGACCAATGTCGTCATCGCCACCGGGCACTACGACCGTCCGCTCATCCCACCGCTGGCGGCCGACCTGCCGCGAAGCGTGCACCAGGTGCACACGACCGACTACCGCAACCCCGAGCGGCTACCGTCCGGCGCCGTCCTGGTGGTCGGCGCGGGCCCGTCCGGCCAGCAGATCGCCGACGAGTTGGCGTGCGCCGGTCGCGAGGTCTTCATCGCCGTGGGCCGCCACCGCCCGCTGCCACGGCGCTACCGCGGCCACGACGTGTACTGGTGGATGGACCGCATGGGCATGCTGGACCGGACCGTCGACACGCTGCCGGAGCCGGGCGCCTCGCGGGACGCACCGAGCGTCGTCCTCGCGGGCGAGGAGCGCGACCTGAACCTCCACCGTCTTGTGGAGCATGGCGTCGTCCCCACCGGACGACTCCGGGCTGCCGATCGAGGACGGGTGCACTTCGACGACGACCTGCCGGTCAGACTGGCGGAAGCCGACCACAACGTCCGCCGCCTGCAGGATGCGGTCGACGCCTATGTCGAACGGTACGGAGTCGATGCACCGGTGGAGGAGGTCTCACCACCCGCGCCTGCAACGTGGGCCCACCAGGCGCCACGAACGCTCGACCTGGCCCGCGCAGGTGTCACCACGGTCATCTGGGCGACCGGGTACAACCGCGACTACTCGTGGATCAACGCACCCGTCTTCGATGCCAAGGGTGAGCCCGTGCAGAGCCGAGGCGTCACCGCCGCCCCCGGGCTGTTCTTTCTCGGCCTGCGCTGGTTGTACCGGCGCAAGTCGAACTTCATCGGCGGCGTCGGCGACGACGCCGAACACCTCGCCGAGGTCATTGCGAGCGGCGACCAGGCCGTGGGTGATGCCGTCGCCCAGGGTTACGAGCCGGTCACGAGTCGCAGGTCCGCGGCCATCCGGACAGCGTCGCGGCGCGTGGACGCGCCCAGTCTGGTGAGGATGGCCGACACGTGGTGGTCCACGGTACGGGTCGACACCACCAGTCGATCCGCGATCTCGGCATTGGTGAGGCCTTCGGTCAGCAGTGCCAGCACGTCGAGCTGACGGGCCGTCAGCCCCGACGGGCCGGCCAGGGCGTCCGCTCGACGCGCCCGCGGGATCCGGGTGACGCCGAGATCGCGCAACCGCAGGCGGACCACTCTCGCCGCAGCCGTGGCCCCGATGCCGTCGAGAACCCCCAGGGCCTCCAGCATCGGAGCGGGCTCACTGGAGTCGGCCAGCTCGAGCGCCCGTTCATACGGATCGCCGATGCGTTCCCAGGCCGCGGCTGCGGCGCGCCAGTCCCCGCGCACGCCGGCCGCCCACTCCTCGGGACAATCGGTGAACGGCTCGACGGGTACACCCGCGCGGTCGAGGTACCGGAGCAGCTCGCCTCGACAGCGGAATCCGCCGGCCACGACGGTGCGGTCGAGCAGAACATCGATCTGCGGCTGAGCGCGGGAGACATCGCCGGTCAGCCACGCCCACTCGATGCGCGCCAGCCCGGCCGGCGCCAACGACAACAGTGCGTCTCCGCGCAGCGCGATCTCCCACGCCCGGTCGAGCACGTGTTCGGCTTCCGGACTTCCCCGTCGGGCCAGCACTCTGCCCAGCGTCGGCAGGGTGAGCCGCGCCAGCTGGCCGGCGTCGGGGACGCTCGCGACGAGATCTCGCAGCAGCTCCTCACTGCCCTCCAGGTCGCCGCGCACCATCATCAGCATGGCGCCGTGTGCCCGCAGGCTGTACGCGTGCGCCGGCAGATCGTGGTCCGTGCAGTACTGGACGCCGTCCGTTATGCACCGCTCGAGCGCGTCGTGGTCGCGCAGGTGATAGTAGGCCTCTCCGAGATTGGTGTAGGCCCGCGCCACGTACTCGTAATGCGTGATCGAGCTCGCCAACTCGAGGCTGGCCCGCAGGTCGTCGACCCCGAGTTCGTCGCCGAGAGCCACGCGCGACCAACCGACGTAGTCGAGGCAGAGCGCGACCAGGTCTGGACGATTCGCGCGCTCGGCCAACTCCCTGGCGAGAGCGAGCTGCTCGAGGGCCGCCTCGAACTGGTCGGTCAGGGACAGCACCGCGCCGTGATAGGCCTCGGCGTACGCCTGCGCCGCCGTGTTGCCGGTGCCGGCGAGCACGCGCACGGCTTCCTCGATCGCCGCTCTCGCCGGACCCGGTCGGTCGGCCATGTACATCGAGCGCGACACGGCGACCAGTGCCTCACCGAACGCGACCCGGTCACCGAGCCGGTCCCAGATCTGCGCCGCTGTCTCCGCGACCTCGACCGCCTCGACGAAGCGATACGCGGCGTACAGCTGCCAGGCGTACTCGACCAGGATCCGTGCCTGGGCATCGGCTGGTAACGCCTCGAGGTGTGGGACGACGTGCTCGTAGTGCGCCAGCGCCTGGCTGTGGGCGCCGGCCTGCGCAGCCTCGCGGGCGGCTTGCGGCGCGTACGACAGGATGGTGCCGGCCTCACCGGCAGCCACCGCGTGGTGCACGATCCTGGACAGGTCGGCGTGTTCGTGCTCCAGAAGCGCGTCCATCACCGCACGGTTGAACGCCATCCGCCGGGAGGCGGGCATGGTCTGCTCCAGCGCGTGACGGGCGAGCTCGTGGCGGAACGCGAGACCCTCGGGCCGGAGCGCGATCATGCCGCGTTGCTCGGCTTCGGCCAGCGGGCCCATGCCCCCGAGCAGCGCAGTGACGAGCCAGCCCTCCACCTGGGAGGGCACGACCGCGAGCTGGTCGAGCGCGACCTGAGTCTCGGGCGCCAGCTGATGGACCCGGGCGAGAACCGCGTCCACGACGTTGGCCGGGACGTCTGCGCTCGATGACGACAGCACCTCGCTCACGAAGAACGGATTGCCGTCGGTGGTCGCGAATATGGCCGGACGGTCCACTCCGGCTGCCCTGGTCAGCCGGAGGACCCCGACCTCGCTGAGCCGGTGCAGCACGAGCCGGCGGACGGTGGAACCGGAGAGCGCTCCGAGCAGCTGACGGAGGTGAACGGGCTGGACCTCGTCGTCCCGGTACGAGAGGACGACGACCGCCCGCAGACGCTGCAGCCGCCTGGCGACGAAACGCAACGCGTCCAGCGTCGCGTCGTCCGCCCAGTGGATGTCCTCGACCACCAGGACCGTCGGCAGGTCGGGACGCGAGAGCTCGTCCAGCAGGGCACGGTAGACGCTCTCCCGGTCCGGCTCGCTCGAGAACGCCGCGGCCAGGGGCCCGCCGGCCGCCGCGGCAGCGTCACGCAGCGGACCGAAGGTTCGAGGGGTCAGCAGGTCGTCGCAGGTACCCATGAGAACGCGTACCTGGCCCTCGACGGCGCGCAGGAACTCGCGGATCAGGCTGGACTTCCCGATGCCGGCCTCGCCGAGGACGAGCATCGCCGAACCCTCGCCCGAAGCGGCGGCGTCGACGGACGCGACGAGCGCCGCCAGCTCGACATCGCGTTCGACCAGCTCCGCCCCCATGCAGGCATGGTGACACCAGTTCGCCCATGCGTCAGCACGGGTCAGGGTCCGGGCGGGTCAGTCGACGACAACCACGTCATCCGTGGTGACGCCGAGGTCGCGGGCGAGCTCTGCCGCCTGTCGCCTGCTCCCTACGGCAAGCTTGGTGAGAATCGCGGCGACGTGGTGGTCGACGGTGCGGACGGACACGACGAGCCGGTCGGCGATCTCGGCGTTGGTCAGCCCCTGCGCGACGAGCCCGAGGACGTCGATCTGCCGCTGCGTGAGACCGGCCGGGTTCGCCCGGGTCGCGTGCCGAGGTCCGCGCGGGATCTGCTGAACACCATGGAGACGAAGCTGCTCACGGGCGCGGTTCGCTGCGGCGGTTGCACCCAGGCCGTCAAGGATCGGCAGCGCCGTCAGGATCGCGTCTGTCCGACCACTGTGCACCATGGTGTCGGCCTGCTCGTAGGGACAGCCGAGATCCTCCCATGCCGCTGCCGCCGCCTGCCAGTCGCCGTCGAGCTCCAGCCGGAACGGGGGCGCGGCGCTGCCGGTGACCGTGATGGGCTCACCGGCGCGGACCAGCCAGATCCCCACCTCGCCGATGGCCCAGGACTGCCCGGTGCCGGCCAGCCGGTCGTGGAGGTCGTGCAGGGCCGCGCGTTCGGTCGCAAGCCGGCCGCCGACGTCGGCCCACTCGGCGCGCGCCACAGCCGCAACGACGATGCGCTGCAACTCTCCGGTCCGTTCCGCCTCGGTGGTGAACCGCCGCACGAGGGTCTCGGCGTCCGCCTCACCACGCCGGACGTGCAGGCGCGTGACGGTGTAGAGCGCGTTGAGCTGGTTGAGCGGGCTCGCCGCCGGCCCGGTCAGCACGGACCTGGCCAGGGCGTCGGCGTCGTCCCACCGCCCCCGATCGAGCTCGAGCCGGCTCCGAACGCTGATCAGATAGCTGAGCACACTGAGTATCTCGTGCTCGTCGGCCCAGGCGCTCCCGTGGTCGAGGTAGCGGAGCGCGCGGTCGTGCTGTCGGCGCTCGACCGCGGTCTCGGCGAGGTTGGCGTAGGTCACGCAGACCGTGTGGTGCTCGCCGGCCGCGCGTGCGATCGCGATGGCCTGCTCCAGGGTGCCGGTTCCGTCCCGGCCCTGGAGGAAGTCCGTCATGCCCATGACCATGAGCGCATACGCCAGGACCTTGTCGTCGCCGCATTCGCGGGCCAGGTCGGCGGCCCGGTGCGCCCACATCGACGCGCCGGACGCGCGCCAGTACATCATGTCGCGCAC
>DASRTE010000133.1:0-9411 GCA_035656095.1 Jiangellaceae bacterium | reverse complement strand
CCTCCGGTCGGGGGAGTGGGGCTGGGTACAGCCGAAACCCGAAGGGCCGTCGTGGCTCGGTGTGTCGCCCACCTTGTGGTTGATCCTCGCCGGGCTGTTCACCATCTGGCTCTTCTTCGCCTGGGAGGACAGGGTCGTCGCCGCCGGCCGGGAACCGCTGGTGCGTACCGCGATGCTGCGGAACGCGCGACTCTGCGGCGGACTCACCATGTTCTTCTTCCAGTTCATGATCCAGGCCGGTCTGTTCTTCACCGTGCCGCTCTTCTTGTCGGTCGCTCTCGGTCTCACCGCGCTCGAGACGGGCGTTCGGTTGCTGCCCCTGTCGATCACGCTTCTCCTCGCGGCCGTCGGCATCCCGAAGTTCCGTCCGCGGGCTTCGCCTCGCCGGGTCGTTCGGTGGGGGCTGGCAGCCCTGCTGGCCGGGATCGTGTCACTGATCGCCGCACTGGAGGCCGGGGTGGGGCCCGAGATCGTCACCGTTCCGCTGCTTCTCGCCGGTCTGGGAGTCGGCGCGCTCGCGTCGCAACTGGGCGCGGTGACCGTATCCGCCGTTCCCGACGAGGAGAGCGGCGAGGTCGGGGGGCTCCAGAACACCATGACCAACCTGGGCGCGTCGCTCGGGACGGCGCTGGCCGGATCGATCCTGATCGCGGGCCTCACCACGGCGTTCATCGAGGGGATCCAGGAGAACCCCGCTGTCCCGGCCGAGGTCGCGTCGGCGGCCGAACTGGAGCTGGCGGGCGGCATTCCGTTCGTCTCCGACGCGGATCTCGAGTCGGCACTCGATGAGGCCGACGTTCCCGCCTCCGAGGCCCAGGCCATCCTCGACGAGAACGAGTCCGCCCGAATCCAGGGCCTGCGGGCGAGCCTGTCCGTGCTCGCCATCGTGGCCCTAATCGCGCTGTACTTCACGCGCCTGATGCCGACCGAACCGGTGGGCGGCACGCCGGGCGCATCGGCCCGGGCACCGGCGCGACCGGCCGAGCGGCAGCCCTGAGGCGCCGGCAACGCGGCGGACGGCAGGACGGACCGTTCCCGGCTCAGAGCCGGCCGGCGTCGATGATCCGCGACAGGAACTGCCGGGTGCGGGCCTCCACCGGGTCGGCCAGCACCTGTTCGGGTGGGCCTTCCTCGAGCACGACGCCGCCGTCGAGGAAGCAGACGCGATCCGCGACCTGCCGGGCGAATCCCATCTCGTGCGTCCACATGCCGGCCACGGCGTCTCGGGGTTCGGTACCAGTACGTGACCTCGGCGCCGGGCGCGGCCGATACCCTGCCGCTGATGTCGACGACCGCGTTGCCCGGCTACCGGCACGTCTACTCGGGCAAGGTCCGCGACCTGTACGTGCCCGATGGCCGCGATGACGTCCTGCTCGTGGTCGCGAGCGACCGGATCTCCGCCTACGATCACGTCCTGGCATCGACGATCCCGGACAAGGGCCGCGTGCTGACGGCTCTGTCGGTGTGGTGGTTCGAGCGGCTCGCCGACCTGGTGCCGAACCATCTCCTGTCCACCGATGTCCCGCCGGCCGTGGCCGGCCGGGCACTGCTGTGCGAGCGCCTGGACATGGTGCCGGTCGAATGCGTTGCGCGGGGGTACCTGACCGGGTCCGGGCTCGCCGACTACCGGACGCACGCAGCAGTGAGCGGGATCGCGCTGCCGGCGGGCCTTGTCGACGGGTCGCGCCTGCCGGAGCCGATCTTCACGCCGGCGACGAAGGCCGAGGCCGGCGCACACGACGAGAACGTCGACTTCGCCCACGTGGAGCGAGTCGCCGGTGCGGCGACTGCGGCGGAACTGCGCCGGCTGACGCTCGCTCTCTACGCCCGAGGCGAGCAGGTGACCCGGGAGCAGGGGATCGTGCTGGCGGACACGAAGGTGGAGTTCGGCCGCCGGTCCGACGGCACGCTCGTGCTCGCCGACGAGGTGCTGACGCCGGACTCGTCGCGGTTCTGGCCCCTCGACGCGTGGCGGCCGGGACGCGCCCAGGCGTCGTTCGACAAGCAGTACGTCAGGAACTGGCTCACCTCGTCGGAGTCCGGCTGGGACCGGTCGTCCGGCGAGGATCCACCCCCGCTGCCGGAGGACGTGATCGCCCGTACCCGGCATCGATACGTCGAGGCGTACGAGCGGATCACCGGCCGCGCGTTCGGCTGACCACCTCACACCGGTGCGGTAACCGGCCCACGGTGCCGACCAGTCACTACGCTGGGCACGCGCCGTTGCGGCGCGGCCCCGTCCACCGTCTCGCGAGGAGCGTGTCCGTGCCCCGCGTCGTCGTCGACGTCATGCCCAAGACCGAGATCCTCGATCCTCAGGGGAAGGCCGTCCACGGCGCTCTACACCGGCTGGGCTTTGACCGGGTGGTGTCGGTCCGCCAGGGCAAGCGGTTCGAGATCGAGTTGGAGGGCGACCTGACGCCGGAGGTGGTTGCCGGGATCGAGCGAGCGGCCGGCTCTCTGCTCGCGAACCCGGTGATCGAGGAGTTCACGATCCACGTGGAGGGCTGATGCGGATCGGGGTCGTCACCTTCCCGGGCTCGCTCGACGACGGTGACGCCGCACGGGCCGTCCGGTTGGCAGGGGGCGAGATGGTGTCGCTCTGGCACGGCGACGCCGACCTGCGCGGTGTCGACGCCGTGGTACTCCCGGGCGGCTTCTCCTACGGCGACTACCTGCGCTGCGGCGCGATCGCCCGATTCGCGCCGGTGATGCAGCCGCTGGTCGAGGCTGCGCGCTCCGGCCTGCCCGTGCTGGGCATCTGCAACGGCTTCCAGATCCTCTGCGAGTCGCACCTGCTCCCCGGTGCGCTGATCCGCAACGACCACCGCACGTTCCTCTGCCGCGACCAGCGGCTGCGGGTCGACAGCGTCGCGACCGCCTGGACCTCGGCCTACGAGACGGGCGCGGAGATCGTCGTGCCGCTGAAGAACGGCGAAGGCGGTTATGTGGCCGACGAGCGAACGCTCGACGAGCTCGAGGGCGAGGGCCGCGTCGTCGTCCGCTACCTCGGCGGCAATCCCAACGGGTCCCATCGCGAGATCGCCGGCATCACCAATGCGCGCGGCAACGTCGTGGGACTGATGCCGCACCCTGAGCACGCCGTCGACACGCTGACCGGCCCCACGACCGACGGCCTGGGGATGTTCGAGTCCGTGCTGGGAAGCCGGGTTGCGCCGTGACCGTCGACACCGTCAAGCACGCGGCCGAGACTCCGGAGCACCCGCAGCCGTGGGCGGAGCTGGGGCTCAGGGGCGAAGAATACGCACGCATCCGTGAGATCCTCGGCCGCCGGCCGACGTCGTCGGAACTGGCCATGTACTCCGTCATGTGGTCCGAGCACTGCTCGTACAAGAGTTCCAAGATCCACCTGCGCCGGTTCGGCGAGCTTGCCCAGCAAACGCCGGTCGGCAAGCTCCTGGCCGGGATGGGCGAGAACGCCGGTGTGGTCGACGTCGGCCAGGGCTACGCGGTCACCTTCAAGGTCGAGTCGCATAACCATCCGTCGTACGTGGAGCCCCACCAGGGCGCCGCCACGGGCGTTGGCGGGATCGTCCGCGACATCCTGGCCATGGGTGCCCGCCCGGTCGCGGTCATGGACTCGTTGCGATTCGGGCCGGCCGCCGCGCCGGACACGGCACGCGTGCTGCCCGCCGTCGTCGCCGGCATCGGCGGGTACGGCAACTGCCTCGGCTTGCCGAACATCGGCGGCGAGGTCGTCTTCGACCCGGCGTATGCCGGCAACCCGCTGGTCAACGCGCTGTGTGTCGGCGTGATGCGGCACGAGGACCTGCACCTCGCGCACGCGTCCGGAGTCGGCAATCTGGTCGTCCTCTACGGAGCCAGGACCGGCGGCGACGGGATCGGCGGCGTGTCGGTGCTGGCGTCGGAGACGTTCGGCGACGAGGGCCCGAGCAAGCGGCCGAGCGTCCAGGTCGGCGACCCGTTCACGGAGAAGCTGCTGATCGAGTGCACCCTCGCGTTGTTCGCCGAAGGGCTCGTCGTGGGTATCCAGGATCTCGGCGGCGCCGGCCTGTCCTGCGCCACGTCCGAACTGGCCAGTGCCGGGGAGGGCGGCATGCACGTCGTGCTCGACCACGTTCCGCTGCGTGATCCCACGCTCGCTCCGGAGGAGATCCTCATGAGCGAGTCGCAGGAGCGCATGATGGCCGTCGTCCCTCCGACGGCGATCGACCGGGTGCTCGAGATCTGCGCGAGGTGGGACGTCGACGCCAGCGTCGTCGGTGAGGTGACCGACTCGGGGCGGCTGACCATCGAGTGGCGCGGCGAGACCGTTGTCGACGTGCCGCCGCGGACTGTCGCTCACGAGGGGCCGGTGTACGAACGGCCGTACGCTCGGCCGTCCTGGCAGGACGACCTGCAGGCAGCCGGACCGTCGTCGCTGGCGCGGCCGGCGCGCGCCGACGAGCTGAGGGCGACCCTGCTGCGGATGATTGCCTCGCCCAACCTCTGCTCGCGCGCCTGGGTGACCGATCAGTACGACCGGTACGTGCTGGGCAACACCGTGCTCGCACAGCCCGAGGATTCCGGCGTGATCCGCGTCGACGAGCAGACCGCGTTGGGCGTCGCGCTGGCGACCGACGCGAACGGCCGTTATGCCAAGCTCGATCCGTACGTCGGCGCGCAACTGGCACTGGCCGAGGCACACCGCAACGTGGCCGCCGTCGGCGCGCTGCCTCTGGCCGTCACCAACTGCCTCAACTTCGGATCCCCCGAGAACCCGGACGTGATGTGGCAGTTCGCCGAGGCGGTGCGGGGCCTGGCCGACGGCTGCCGCGCGCTGGGGCTGCCGGTGACCGGCGGCAACGTCTCCCTGTACAACCAGACGGCGACGTCCGCCGTCCTGCCGACGCCGGTTGTCGGTGTGCTCGGAGTGCTCGACGACGTCACCCGGCGGACGCCCTCCGGATTCCGGACCCCAGGCCAGACGATCTACCTGCTGGGCACGACACGGGACGAGTTCGGCGGCTCGGAGTGGGCCCACGTCGAGCACGACCACCTCGGTGGCCGGCCGCCTGCCGTGGACCTCGACGCCGAGCGGGCCCTCGCCGAGATCCTCGTCCGCGGGTCGCGGGACCGCCTGGTCGAGGCGGCCCACGACGTGTCCGACGGCGGCCTCGCCCAGGCGCTGGTCGAGTCGTGCCTGCGGTACGGGGTCGGCGCGCGGGTGACGGCGCCGGTCGGGATCGACCCGTTCGTCTTCCTGTTCACGGAGTCGGCGGCGCGGGCGGTCGTGGCCGTCCCGCGCTCGGCGGAGGTGCGGTTCACCGACCTGTGCTCCGCCCGGGGATACCCGTACCAGGAGATCGGCGTTGTGGGCGACGCGGCCGGTACCCCGGTGCTCGAGGTCCGGGAGCAGTTCTCGGTGCCCCTCGCCGAGCTTCGCGAGGCATTCGAGTCGACCCTTCCGGCGTTGTTCGCCCCGGCCGCGGCGCCGTGAAGATCGTCGTGCAGGCGCGGCCCGCTACGGCGCCTGCTGTCGACTGCACGACGATCTTCACGACCGGCCGGGTTGGGGCTGCCTCGGCCGGGTCAAGGCGGCGAGGGCGGATGTGAACGACTCCGGGCGCGCCTGGCCGCTGATCGCGCCCTGCAGGACGAACCCGAGCAGCGCCCCGAACAGGAAGGCGGCGACGTCGTCGGGATCGGCGCCAGGATCGACCCGGTCGGCGTCCTGCTCGGCCCGCACCAGCGTGCCGATGGCCGCCCGGATCTCGGCGTAGCGGGACTCCACCAGCGCATGCAGTCGGGGACTGCGCAGGGCCTCGGCCCACACCTGGGGGGCGATGTACCCGACGCCTTCCGGCCCGAAGGCGACCTCCGCCATCCCGGTCGTGACGCGATCGAACACCTCGGTGAGCGGGAGCGGCGGCTGCTGCTCGCTCAGCGGGCCCAGCAGGCCCATCACCCGCCCGACCGTCTCGGCGGCGATCGCCTCGACGATCTCCTCCTTGCTGCCGAAGTACCTGTAGAGCGCTCCGGCCGACAGCCCGGCCGCGCCGAGGATGTCCTGCATCGACGTCTGGTGGAAGCCGTTGTCGACGAAGCACCGGCGCGCCGCGTCCAGGATCTGCCGGCGGCGGCGCTCGCGGTGCGCTTCGGACACTCGTGGCACCGTCAGAGCATAAAACGAACATTCGTTCTTGACAAGTTGACACGGCCGGGGCATGCTCTGAGTACGAGAACGAGCGTTCCCTTTTCAGGAGGACCGTCAATGCACTCCCCATCTCCAGGGCGGCTGGCCGCGCTGATCGTCGCCGGCGTCGTGATCCTGCAGGCACTGATGCTGCTGGCGTTCGCCTGGCCGGCGACGAACACGGGCCCGCGAGAGGTCCCTGTCGCGGTCGCGGGTCCGCCCCCGGCGGTCGAGCAGGTCGAGGCTGCGCTCGGCTCGGCACCGGGTCCGGACGAGGACGTCGCGGCCTTCGAGGTGACGGAGGTGGCCGACGAGGCGGCGGCGAGGGCGGCGATCGAGGACCGCGAGGTGTACGGCGCCGTGGTCGCGACACCGCAGGGCCCGCGCCTGCTGGTCGCATCCGCGGCCGGGCCGGCGGTGGCGCAGATGCTACGCGCGGCCGCGGCTGAGCTGTCGGAGCCGGGTGCGGCAGCGCCGGTGGAGGACGTCGTTCCGACGACGCCCGACGACCCGACCGGAGCGGGCCTCGCGGCCGGCGTCCTGCCGCTGGTGTTTACCAGCGCGGCCGGCGGCCTGATCGCCGCGGTCGCCCTGCGAAGCACGCGGCTCCGCCTCGCCGCGGTCGCAGGGATCACCGTGCTCGGCGGTCTGCTCTCGGCCGCCGTACTCCAGTACGGCCTGGGCATCCTCGACGCCTCCTACCTGGAAGCTGCCGGCGTGGCCGCGCTGCTGATCGGTGCCGTCGCTGCCAGCGTCGCTGGCCTCGGCGCCGTGCTGGGGCGGCCCGGTGCCGTCCTCGGCCTGCTGGTGATGATCTTCGTCGGCAACCCGCTCTCGGCGGCGGCGAGCGCACCCGAGATGCTGCCGCAGCCGTGGGGCGAGGTGGGCCAGTTCCTGCCACCCGGTGCCGGCGTGAGCGCCCTGCGTTCGGTGGCGTTCTTCGACGGTGCCGCCGCAGGCACGCCGATCCTGGTGCTGTCCATCTGGCTCGTGGCCGGACTCGTTCTGCTGGCGGTGGGGGGCATGCGGCGGCAGGCGGAGCCGGCGACGCCGACGTCGGCGCCCGAGGTGTCGGCGGGGGTCTGACACACAGACCGCCTGGCCGCGCATGTACGGCTAGGCGGGCGGGATGTTCTGGTTGAGGCGGAAGAAGTTGTCCGGGTCGTAGTGCTGCTTCACGAGCCGGAGCCGGTTGTACTTCGCCGCGCCGTAGGCCTCACGGACGCGTTCTTGTCCCTCCTCCATCAGGAAGTTCACGTAGACGCTGTCGCGATAAGGACCGAGGGCGGTCCAGAACGAGCGAGACCACGCGCGTTCATCGTCGAAGCCGTCGCTGCCGACCGTCACGGCGTTGACGTTCACCGTATGGGCAGTGCGACGGCCGTTGAACGCGGTCTCGTCGTCGCCGACGCGGGAGACCGCGCCGCCGAGGTGGAAGATCGGGAATGCGGTCAGCGGGGAGGTCATGCCCGGGGCATGCTCGGCGATGACGTCGATGACGGGATCGGTCAGTGCGTCCAGGTTGCACGACCTGACGTAGTACCACCAGCCCTCGGGGAACGAGGGGTCGAACATCGCCTGGTGCTGGACGAACGGCTTGGGCACGCACAGGTCGAGCAGCGGGGAACCGAACTCCCGCATCGGCAGGACGACCTTCTCGCCCTCGTCGACCGGTCCCGCGTAGCAGCAGACCACCGTGACGATGGGCACGCCGCGCAACTCCGCCGGGATGGCCTCGATCGCCGGCGCCATCCGGTGGACGACGACGGTGGTGAGCTCGTCCGGCACATCGGTGATCCACTCGCGATAGAACCGCAGCACGTCGGCCGACCTCTCCATCGGCCAGATGATCGGGCCGGCGAGCACCTCGGGCCCGACCGGATTGAGCCGGAACTCGAACTCGGTGACGATCCCGAAGTTCCCGCCGCCGCCTCGGAGCCCCCAGAACAGATCGGCGTTCTCCCGTTCGCTGGCCCGGACGAGTTCGCCGCTCGCGGTGACGACGTCGGCCGCGACCAGCTGATCCACGGTGAGGCCGTACTTGCGCATCAGCCAGCCGATGCCGCCACCCAGGGTCAGCCCGGCGAGCCCGGTGTGGGTGACGATGCCGGCGGGTACGGCCAAGCCGAACGCCTGCGTCTCGTGGTCGAGCTCACCCAGCCGTACCCCCGCCTGCGCCCGGACCGTGCGACGCGCGAGATCAACGCTCAGTTCCTTCATCAGCGAGAGATCGACGACGAGGCCGCCGTCGCACACGGACAGGCCGGGAAAGCTGTGCCCACCGCTGCGCACGGCCACCGTCAGACCTGTGCGGTGGCCGAACCGCACGGCCTCGATCACGTCGGCCACGCCAGCGCACCGGGCGATGAGGGCGGGATAGCGGTTGATCGAGCCGTTCCACACCCTCCGGCGGTCCTCGTAGGCCGCGTCGGCCGGGAGCACCAACTCTCCGCGAAACCGGGCCGCGAGTACGCTCAGGGCACGCTGGTCGACGTCGGTCCGAAGGATCTGCGTCATGAAGCCTCCTCTGCTCCACAAGGGGGAGCGCGAGGGCTCGGAAAAACGTACATCGAGCATGCCCTGGCGCTCGCCGGTCTCCTGGTCCGCCACGGGCGCGGGTACCGTGCCGTCACGTGACCAGCAGGGTGGATCCCGCTCGGGCCCGCGAGACGTTCGCGGCCGGCATCCGGTCGATTCGCGACTGGTTGGCGGCCCTGCCCGACGAGGCCTGGGCAGCGCCCAGCGTGCTTCCGACCTGGACGGTGAGCGACCTGGCCGCACACGTGTCGATGGTCGCGGGGTCGCCCGCGTCGATCGAGCGGGCTCCGCGCGGCACGGCTGCCCGGAGCCCCGCCGCCTACATGAGTGGGTATGCCGCTGTCGCGGCGGACATCGCGGATGCCGCGCGCACGGTGGCCGGCGGTCCGGATCGGACCTCCGGCACGGCGCTGACTGCGATCGACGAGCGTCTCGCGTCGGCTCTGGTGGTCCTCGACGACCTCCTGCCTGATGATCCGGTGGTCGCCGCCTCCCGTGGTCCGATCCGGCTCGGCGACTACCTGGCCACCCGTGCGGTCGAGATCGCCGTCCACGCCGACGATCTGGCCGTCTCGGTCCCGGGTGTCGATCCGCCGCGGGTTCCCGTGGACGCCGAGCGCCTCGCGGTCCGGACCCTGGTGGAGGCGCTTGCCGAACGGGCACCGGGGCGCAGCGTCGAGGTGCGGGTTCCGCCCCATGCCGCCGTGCAGTGCATC
>DASRTE010000132.1:0-3636 GCA_035656095.1 Jiangellaceae bacterium | reverse complement strand
CCGGGCACCGACCGCAGCAGGCGCTCGATGAGCGCCGTCCCCAGGAACCCGGTGCCGCCGGTGATGGCGATGCGCTTCCCCCGGAGGGCCTCCGCTACGGACTCCACCGCGTTTGTCTACCATCTGGTAGATGGCACAGGCGACGCCGACGCGCGGCAACGCCAAGGCCGAGCCCGACGGCGAGGCCCGGGCCCGAGCGGCCGGCAGCGGCGCTGCGAGAGCGGGCAGCGTTTCCCGAGCGGCCCGCAGCGGCGCTGCGAGAGCGGGCAGCATGTTCGGTTCTCGCCGGACCGATACCGCCGACCGAATCCTCGACGCGACCCTCGACGCGTTCGGCAGCCGCGGCTACGGGGCCACCTCGCTGGACGACCTGGCCCGAGACCTGGGGATCCGCAAACAGACGATCCTCTACTGGTACCCCTCGAAGGAGGCCCTGCTCGACGCAGCCATCGACCGCACGACCGCCGAGCTCACCACCCGGCTCGAGCGGGCAGTCGCGCACGCCGGTCACGGGTTCGACCGGGTCGACGCCATCGTCCGGGCGATGTTCCGGCTGGCGGCCCGGCACCCGTCGATGCTCGGCTTCGTGCGGGAGGTGAGCCGGCTGGGACCTCCCGCCTCGACTCGCCTGGTGGCCGCCGTCTCCCCCCTGGTGGACCGGGCTGCCGGGTTCCTCGCGGTCGAGATGGACGCCGGGCGGATGCGGCGTCACGAGCCCCGCCTGATCCTCCTGGCGGCCTACTCGATGGTGACGGGCCTCGCGGCGGAGGTCGAAGTGCTGCGCGCGTTCGGGGAGGAGCCCACGCTGGCGTCGCTGGTGCGGCGCCGCAACGAGCTGCTGGCGCTCCTGCGGGCCGCGCTCGTGCCGGCTTGACCTCGCCAAGCGTGGGACGTCCCCACGTTTAGCGAGCGTGGCCGCGCCAGCATCCGGGTTGCCCGTCGGCCACTCGGGAAGCAGAGCCACATGATCATCGGCATCGTCGGGTTCGGCATCGTCGTCGGGTTCTGTGTGCTCCTGCTGATCCTCGCGTTCCTGTTCCCGCGGCTGTCGCGGCACCCGGAGCGCGGCGGCCAGAGGGTGCTCGGTGTGGGCAGCCGGGGCGCTGGCAAGGCGCCGGGCCGGCTGGGTCGGTGGCTTCAGAAGCCGTTCACCAAGTCGTCGAAGGCGGTCTCGAAGAGCGGTCGCGCCGGCCGGCGCGGGCGGTCGAAGGCGGCGTTCTAGGCCGGGCGTGACTCCATCGAGCCGGTGACTACGGCTGACCGCCAGCGGCCGCGAGATCCCGCTCGGCGAACTGCCTGTGCCACCACTCTTCGTTGATGATCGTGGCCGGACCTCCCGGACGGGAAGCTCTCCGGCGGCGGCCAGCCCGGCTCAGCGACCGGTTCGGTCGAACCGTCCAGCTGGTCGTCGGTGAGGTCGGCAACGACACGACGCACCGTCCCCATCCGGTCGGCTTGCAGGGCCAACACCTTGTCCAGCGAGGGCCGGGCGTCGCGGTCGCGCGGAATCCCGGCGATGTCCGGCATCTGATCCCAGGTCGCCCGCGATGTCGACGTCCCGGAGGTAGGCGCCGCGGATCTTCACGCCGCTCAGGTCGACCTCGTAGAAGCTGGCGCCGCCGAGGTCGACGTGATCGAAGCTCGCGCCCGCGAGGTCGACCCGGTGAAATCGGGCGCCGGCAAGATTGCGCTCGGAGAACTCATCCATCACCCCGCGGCCGGCCCCTACGGCGGGAGACGGCCGAGGCGACAACTCGTTTGACCGCCGCGCTACGTCGTCGTCTTGACGACGAGGACCGAGCAATCCGCCTCGTGCGTCACCGTGTTCGGGATGCTGCCGAGTGCGCGGCGCTTCATGCCCTTGTTGCCCACGACGAGGATGTCGGCGCCGCACTGCTTCGCAAGGCGGATGAGCACATCGGAGGGGTTGCCCTCCTCGGTGAGTGCCCGGCAACGAACGCCCTCCTGCCGGAGCTGTGCCTCCGTCTGCGCGACCACCTCGCGCTGCTGTGGCGCCGAGTCTGGCCGGTTGTAGGCGGAGAGCAGGACCAGCTCCGCCTCGAACCGCCGCGCGACCTCGGCCGCCATCTTCACGGCCTCAGCGGCCGTGGCGGATCCATCGACACCGACGGCGATGGTCGTGAGCATGAGGGCGTGAGTATGTTCGGTCCGCCCGAGAATGTCCACCTTCCTGATGGACCCGTCTGCCGCTGGACCGTGTGGCCCGTCGCGACGCAGCCGGTTCTGGTCAGGGCACGTTTCGCGTCCGGATTTATCGCTTGGTGGAGAAGCGGCTGCGGTGCTCGTGCCGCTCGATCGCCAGGCGCACCAGCTCGTCGATGAGGTCCGGATATGAGAGGCCGGACGCCTCCCACAGCTTCGGGTACATCGACACCGGAGTGAACCCCGGAATGGTATTGACCTCGTTGACGAGGAAGCCGCGGCCGGAGCGGCCGTGGGAGCGGGGGGCATGTCCGTCCTCTTCGTAGAAGAAGTCGACGCGTGCCATGCCCTCGCAGCGGAGCACCCGGTAGGCCTCGATGGCGAGGGCGCGGACCTCTGCGACCCGGACGTCGTCGAGGGGCGCGGGCACCAGCAGCTGGCACGTACCGTCGACGTACTTGTCCTCGTAGTCGTAGAACTCGTGGCTGGAAACGATCTCGCCGGGCACGGAGGCGCGCGGCTCGGCGTTGCCGAGCACGGCGACCTCGATCTCGCGGGCGGTGACGCCCTCCTCGATGACGATCCACTCGTCGTATGTCGCCGCCAGGGCAACGGCATCATCGAGCTCGGACGGGTCGTGCACTTTGGTCACGCCCACCGACGACCCCAGGTTCGCCGGCTTGACGAAGACCGGGTAGCCCAGCCCCGCGCCTGCCAGTGCGTCGGCGGCGGCATCGAGCTGGGTGTCACGCAGGGCGGCCCACGCCACGTGCGGCAGCCGATGCACCGCGAGGACCTCTTTGGCCTTGACCTTGTCCATGGCCAGCGCGGACGCCAGCACGCCGGAGCCGATGTACGGCACGCCGGCGAGCTCGAGCAGTCCCTGAACAGTGCCGTCCTCGCCCTGAGGCCCGTGCAGCAGGGGCAGGACCACGACCGGCAGGTCGTCGTGAGACGGCGCGACCGTGCGCAGTGGCTCGACCGCCGTTCCCGTCGCCTCCAGGCGCTCGAGCGGGGCGTGCAGCGCGGCCGCACCACGTGCCAGCGCCGCTTGGGCGTCGTCGGCCTGCACCCATGTGCCCTCGCGCGTGATGCCCACGGGGAGGACGTCGTAGCGATCGGGATCGACCGCACGCAGCACGTGGGCGGCGGTGGTGCACGAAACCTCGTGCTCGGCCGACTGCCCGCCGAACAGGACGACGAGCCGGACGCGGTCGGGACGAGTCATGGCCAGCGAGAGTAACGGGGTTCGCCCACGGAGCGGCGCACGCGAACGTGGCGGGGGCGTGGGCCTGCGATGATGCTGCGCCGTGGACCTTCTCACGAGCGAGATCGCCAAGGCGACCGGCGGCGCGCTGTCCGGCACCGACGTGGCGGTCTCCGGCGCGACCATCGATTCGCGCCAGGTGGTGCCCGGCCAGCTGTTCGTGCCGGTGGTCGCCGCCCGCGACGGCCACGACTTCGTCGCCGCCG
>DASRTE010000131.1:0-2626 GCA_035656095.1 Jiangellaceae bacterium | reverse complement strand
TCCGCCAAGCCGAGAAGGACAAGGGGCTGAACACCGGCGAAGGGTAGGAGGCGGCTCAGCAGCCGCCCGGAGCGTTCAAGATCCAGGAGATCAGGGTGCTCGGTGAGGAGCCATGCCAGGCCTAGATGACTTCAAGCCGTTCCTCGTGCTGGGGTTGGCGCTCGGCGGGGTGTTCGCGATGAACGGGGTGGGCCTCGTCGTCCTTTACCGGGCGACGGGCGTGCTCAACCTCGCCTACGGCGCCATCGCCACCACGGGTGCTCTGATCGCCTGGTCGCTGCTCGGCGGCGTGAACCAGTGGGTCGCCTACGCCACATGCGTGGTGTTTGCCGGCGTCGTCACACTCGTCTACGGGCTGGTGTTCGGGCCCCCGTTCGCCGCCCGCGACCCACTGGTGAAGGCGACCGCGACGATCGGGCTGCTGCTGATCCTGTTGGGCGTGATGTTGTGGGTCTGGCCCCCGTCGACCACCCGCACCTACATCCTGCCGACGCGGCTCCACTACTACGAGATCGCCGACGTGCGGGTGAACTGGACGCAGATCCTGGGGATGATCTTCCCCGTCGTGGTCACCGCCGGAACCGCGGTGTTCCTGCGCGCCACCAAGGTGGGGACGGCGATGCGGGCGCTGGCCAACGACCGGGAGATCACGGCCATGCTCGGCGTGCCGGTCCGCCGGGTCGAGGCGGCGGCCTGGTTCGGGTCGGGGATCGTGTGCGGCATCTCGGGGGTGCTGCTCGGTGATCTCGTCGGGCTCGACATCGTCGGGGTGACGTTCCTGGTCATACCGGCGCTGGCGGCCGCGCTGATCGGCCGGCTCACCTCCCTGTGGGTCACGCTCGTCGCCGGGTTCGTCATCGGCATCGTGCAGTCGTGCCTCACGGCCTTCAACGATGTCCACATCGGCCAGCGGCCGCTGGCCGACTTCCGGACCATCACGCCGTTCGTGCTGGCGATCGTGGCCCTGTTGTTCTTCGCTCGCCGCCGGCCGCTGGTGCGGACCTGATAGCGGTGAGCACCGACGTTCACGCCGTGGCGGCCGACGAGGTCGTCCCCGCGGCACCGGTCGCCCCGGTCGGCAGGGTCCGGCGCCGGCCGCTCAAGGTGGCGATCGTCGTCGGACTCCTGGCCTTCCTCCTCTTCGGGCTCCCCCCGTTGCTCGACAGCTTCTGGATGCTGGTCGTCACCGGGGCCGTGATCTACAGCATGGTGGCGCTCGGCCTCGGCCTCCTGATCGGCCGTGTCGGGATGGTGTCGCTGTGCCAGTTCGTCCTGGCGGCGGTCGGCGCCTGGGTAGCGCTGCGCCTCAGCTACGCCACGTCGCTCCCGTTCCCGGTGCTGATCTTGGCCGCCGGGGTCGTCACTGCGGCCATCGGCACGCTCATCGGGCTGCCCGCGCTCCGCCTCTCGGGCCTCTACCTCGCGCTGATCACCCTCATGGCGGCGGGCGCCATCACGATCGTGCTGCGCGCCGTGCTGTTCCCCAACGGGGGCGGGGGGTTCTTCGGCAACTCGGCCGCGGGCGGTGCGTCCTCCCGCATGCCCCGCCCGTCGCTGGGGCAGAGCGACACGGCGTACTTCCGCTACTGCGTCGTGGTGGCCATCGTCATGTTCGTGCTCGCCGCGTGGCACGTGCGGCGCAAGCCCGGACGAGCCTGGGCCGCGATCCGCCACAGCCAGGCGACCGCCATCTCGGCCGGGGTGAACACCGTCCTCTACAAGCTGTGGGCGTTCGCGCTGGCGTCGTTCATGGCGGGCGTGGCCGGAGGCCTGCTCGCCGCGTCCGCCGGCGGCGTCAGCGTCCAGCAGTTCCCCGTCGAGACGTCGGTCACGCTGCTGGCGGTCGTCCTGATGGGCGGCGTGTACAGCCTGTGGGGGGCCGTCGTGGCCGCGTTCCTGCTGCGCATCCTGCCGGCACTGCTCGACGACTGGGGGATCTCGACCGAGCTGCTCACGATCCTGTTCGGCATCGGGGTGCTGCAGGTGCTGATGACCGCCCCCGGCGGCCTCGCCGACCAGGTGCCGAAGGACCTCGCCAGGCTCGGCCGGCGCATCGGCCGGCTTTTCTCACGGCGGGAGACAGCGCAGTGATCGAGGTCGAGGACCTCACCGTCCGCTTCGGCGGCGTCGTGCCGATCGATGCGATGACGCTCGACTTCGACGCCGGCACATGCGGCCTGATCGGGCCCAACGGCGCCGGCAAGACGACGTTCTTCAACGTGCTCAGCGGGTTCGTCCGGCCGTACGCAGGCCGGGTGCACGCCTTCGGCGAGGACCTGCTGGCGATCCCCGACTTCAAGCGACCCCGGTGGGGGCTGCGACGAACGTTCCAGACCGAGCAGGCGATCGCCGAGCTCTCGGTGTTCGACAACGTCCTGCTGGTCCACGAGCACACCGGCGGCGATCGCACCACGCGCCGCGACGAGGTCTCGGAGGCGATCGGCTTCACCGGGCTCTCCGACGTCGCCCACCGGCTCGTCGGGGGGCTCGGCGCCGCCCAGCGCCGCCTGGTCGAGATGGCGCGGGCGGTCGTCGGCCGCCCGCGGGTGATCCTGTTCGACGAGCCCGGGGCCGGGCTGCCCGACGACGAGACCGCACTGCTGGCCGACCTGATCCGGCGGATCCC
>DASRTE010000130.1:0-7930 GCA_035656095.1 Jiangellaceae bacterium | reverse complement strand
ACCTTCACGTTGTCGAAACTGACGTAGGCGGCCCCGCCGGCACCTCCGGTGTTGAACCGGTCGTACTCGAGGACTTGGACATCCGCCTCGGTGGCCTGGTCGATGATCGTCGCGCCCGAGCCGGTGTCGAGGCTCGTGAGCACGATGACGCTCGCGCCGTCGTTGATCGCCTGTTCGGCCTGGGACTGCTGCGTGGCCGGGTCGTTCTCGGCGTTCACGATCGTGAAGTCCTCGCCCTCGGCGAGGCCGGCGGCCTCGAAGTTCTCCGCGAAGTACCGCCGGTCGTCTTCTTCCCAGCGGTCCGACGACTCGGTGTCGGGGAGGAGCACCCAGATGCTGCCCTCGCCCCCTGCCGGCGATTCCGTGCCGTCCGACTCGGCCGTGCCGCCGTCGTCGTCGTCGCCACACGCCGCCATCACCAGGCCGAGCGCCGCGAACAGCGCGATCCAGGTGAAGCCCTTTCGCTTGCTTGCCATGTCCACCCCTCGTGGTGTCGTGCTAGTCGGCCTGACGGCTGCTGACGTGCCTCGAGCCGTTCGACTGCGCCGCGAGCGTATGCCCCGGACGGAGATGCGCGCAACGCAGTCACGGTAGCTGCGATCGGTACGGATTTCCCCGCGACACAACGGGGTTTCGGTCGTCGGTCCGGATCGGCCCCCGTCAGCCGGAGAGTTGGCCCCGGCGCCGTGGACACGTAGCGCCGGCGAGTCAGCCGGACGAGGTGGCCTTCTGCAGGTTGTCGTCGAGGGCCGCGAGGAACTCCTCGGTGGTCAGCCAGCTCTGGTCGGGGCCGACGAGCAGAGCGAGGTCCTTGGTCATCTGACCGCTCTCGACGGTTTCGACGCAGACTCGCTCGAGGGTCTCGGCGAAACCCACCACGTCGGGTGTGTCGTCGAGCTTGCCGCGGTGCTCGAGGCCCCTGGTCCACGCAAAGATCGAGGCGATCGGGTTGGTCGATGTGGGCTTGCCCTGCTGGTGCTGGCGGTAGTGGCGGGTGACGGTGCCGTGCGCGGCCTCGGCCTCGACCTTCCCGTCGGGGGTCATGAGCACCGAGGTCATCAGACCGAGCGAACCGAAGCCCTGGGCAACGGTGTCGGACTGCACGTCGCCGTCGTAGTTCTTGCAGGCCCAGACGTATCCGCCCTCCCACTTCAACGCCGCCGCCACCATGTCGTCGATCAGGCGGTGCTCGTAGGTGATCCCGGCTGCCTCGAAGTCGGACTGGAACTCCGCCTCGAACACCTCGGCGAACAGGTCCTTGAACCGGCCGTCGTAGGCCTTGAGGATCGTGTTCTTGGTGGACAGGTAGACCGGGAACGTGCGCTCCAGGCCGTACCGGAACGACGCACGGGCGAAGTCGCGGATCGAGTCGTCGTAGTTGTACATGCCCATGGCGACCCCACCCCCGGTGAAGTCGGCGACCCGGGTCTCCACCGGCTTGCCGTCGTCTGCGGGCGTGTACGTGATCGTCACCGTGCCGGGGCCGGGCACGACGAAGTCGCTCGCCTTGTACTGGTCGCCGTGCGCGTGACGGCCGATCACGATGGGTTTCTTCCAGCCCGGTACCAACCGCGGGATGTTCGAGATGACGATCGGCTCACGGAAGATCACCCCGCCGAGGATGTTGCGAATCGTGCCGTTCGGCGACCGCCACATCTGCTTGAGGCCGAACTCCTCGACCCGCGCCTCGTCCGGCGTGATCGTCGCACACTTGACGCCGACGCCGTGCTCGTCGATGGCGTTCGCGGCATCGACGGTCACCCGGTCGTCCGTGGCGTCACGGTTCTGGATGGACAGGTCGAAGTACTGCAGATCCACATCGAGATAGGGGTGGATCAGCCGGTCCTTGATGAACGCCCAGATGATGCGCGTCATCTCGTCGCCGTCGAGCTCGACGACCGGGCCCGCTACCTTGATCTTCGCCATCCGCAGGGTTCTCCCGTCGCACCGTCGACCGCTCGGGCCCGGCGGAGCCGGACGCCGCTCGACGCCAAGGTACCGGCCGACCTACAGATGCTGGACGTCGGCCTGCTTGGCCCGGACCGCCTCTGCAGCCGCCTCGAGCGCACCCCGCTCGGAGTCGGTCAGGTCCGTCTCCACGACCCGGCGGACACCCACCCGTCCGATCTCCGCCTCGACGCCCAGGTACACCCCGGAGATGCCGTACTCGCCGTCGACCCAGGCGCAGACGGGCATGACGGCGCCGGCGTCCTCCATCACCGCCCGGGCCATCCGCGCGGCAGCAGCCGACGGCGCGTAATACGCCGAACCGGTCTTGAGCAGTGCCACGATCTCCGCACCGCCGTTGCGCGTGCGCTCGACGAGTCCGTCGACATCGGCGGGCGGCAGCAGATCACCCAGCGGCTTGCCGTCGACCGAGCACCGGCTCGGCACCGGGACCATCGTGTCGCCGTGTGAGCCGAGAGTCAGGGTCGTGACGCTGCCGACCGGTACGCCGAGCCTCTCGGCGACGCTGTTGGTGAAGCGCGCGGTGTCGAGCAGGCCCGCCTGGCCGAGGACGCGGCGCTTCGGGAAGCCCGTAGCGATCTGGGCCAGCGCCGTCATCTCGTCGAGCGGGTTGGAGACGACGATGACCACGGCGTCGGGAGCATGCCGCGCCACGCTCTCCGCCACCGATCGGACGATGCTGGCATTGGTCTCGATAAGGTCCATCCGGCTCATCCCGGGCTTGCGCGGCAGACCCGCGGTGATGACGACGACGTCCGAGCCGGCGATGGCCTCGTAGCCCGAACCGTCGGTGCCGGTGGTCTGACCGACGACGGTCGTCTCGAACCCCTCGATCGGCCGCGACTGGTTCATGTCGAGGGCCAGCCCCTCGGGTCTGCCCTCGATGATGTCGGTGAGGACCACGGTCTCGACGATGTCGTACTCGGCCAGGCGCTGAGCCGTCGTGGACCCGTAGAAACCTGCGCCGACGACGGTCACCTTGCCCTTGCGCGCCATGTGCGCCCTCCGCGTCTCGATCGGTCTGGCGAGCCTAACCGGATCGGCCGGTTCAGGAGGGCGGCGGGACGATGAGGGCTGCCACGAGCGTCGCCCCGCCGAGCGCGGCGAGTGTCAGGACGTCGACGAGACGCGACCGCACCTGCAACAGCCCGACGGACCCGTTCGGCAACACCGCCCGCATGACGGCGGCGAGGCAGACGCCGAGCGCGAACACGACCGTGCCCCGCTTGAAGTGGTCGTCCGCAACGATCCACAGGCCGGTTCCGGCCACGGCGAGCACGAGGGCCAGTGGCCATTCTTGCCAGATCGGCTTCCGTTGCCGGTGCGCTGGGCCCCCGGCGCGCCTCACCGCCGGTCGACCGGCACCCAGTGCTGGCCCCGGGGCCCCGTGTACTCGCTGTCGGGCCGGATCAGCCGGTTGTCCTCGTGCTGTTCGATGACGTGTGCGGTCCACCCGCTCATCCTGGAGATCGCGAACACCGGTGTGAACAGGTCGGTGGGGATTCCAAGCGCGTGATAGACGCTGGCCGCGTAGAAGTCGACGTTCGGGTAGAGCCCCTTGGTGTCGAGCACCACCTGCTCCATCCGCCGCGACATCTCGTAGTAGCGGGACTCGCCGGTGAGCCCGGCCAGCTCCTCGCTCATCTTCCGCAAGTGCGTCGCCCGTGGGTCCTCGGTCTTGTAGACGCGATGCCCGAAGCCCATCAGCTTGCGGCCGGCGTCGAGCTCGGTGCGGACGTAGTCGTCGACGTTCTCTACGTCGCCGTCGATCGAGGTCAGTGTCTTCATCACCGCTTCGTTGGCGCCGCCGTGCAGCGGGCCGCGCAGGGCTCCCATCGCACCCGTGACCGCGGAGTGCATGTCCGACAGGGTCGCTGCGATGACACGCGCCGTGAAGGTCGAGGCGTTCATCGTGTGGTCGGCGTGCAGCACCAGGCACTCGTCGAAGATCTCGGCGACGCGGTCCGCGGGCGGCTGGCCGGTGACCTGGAGCAGGAAGTTCGCGGCGATTCCGAGCTTCGGCTCGGGATCGGCCAGCTCGTGTCCCCGGCGTTCGGCTTCGTAGGCCGCGACGACCATCGGCATCTGCGCCACCAGACGGGTGGCCTTGCGGCGGTCGGCCTCGATCGACGAATCGGCGGCGTCGGGGTCGTCGATGGACAGCGCCGATACCAGGGTGCGGAGAGCCTCCATCGGCGTACCGTTCCCGACGACATACGGCAGCAGGGTGGAGGCGACCGCACCGTACCGCCGCCCGTCGGCGAGCTCGGCGGTCAGCTCGTCGAGCTCGCCCTGGCGTGGCAGCGTGCCCCGCTGGAGCAGGTGGACGCACTCCTCGAAACTGATCCGCCCGGCGATGTCATGGATGTCGTACCCGCGATAGAAGAGGCGTCCCGCACGCCCGTCGACGTCGGAGATCGACGTCGAGGCGGCGACCACGTCCGCGAGACCGCGGGGCGACTTCTCGGCCATGTGGGACCTCCTCGTCCACGTGGCCGTCACCATACCGAGGTCATGATGGTCGGGCTGCCGCCGCCTCCGCCGCCTCGACGACGTTCGTGAGCAGCATCGCCCGCGTCATCGGACCGACACCGCCCGGCATGGGAGCGAGGTAACCGGCCACCGCGCCTACCGCCGGCTCGACGTCCCCGGTGTAGCGCCCCTTGCCGTCCGCGCCGACGACTCTGGTGATGCCGACGTCGAGAACCGCCGCGCCCGGACGGACCATGTCGACGGTGACGAGCCCCGGAACGCCGGCAGCCGCCACGACGATGTCGGCTCGGCGGACATGATCGGCCAGTGCCTTGGTCCCGGTGTGGCAGATCGTGACGGTCGCGTTCTCCGACCGGCGGGTGAACAGCAGAGACATCGCCCGCCCGGCCGTGACCCCGCGGCCGATCACGACCATGTCCGCACCGGCGACCGGCACGTCGTAGCGCCGGAGCAGCTCGAGGCAGCCCCGTGGCGTACACGGCAGAGGGGCAGGACGCATCTGGACCAGCCGGCCGAGATTCACCGGATGGAGCCCGTCGGCGTCCTTGGCCGGATCGATGCGACCGACCACGGCGTCCTCGTCGAGCCCGGCCGGCAGAGGCAGCTGGACGAGGTAGCCGGTGCATGCCGGATCGGCGTTGAGGCGGTCGACCTCGGCTTCGACTTCGACCTGCTCGGCGTCGGCGGGCAGCTCCACCTGGATCGACTCGATCCCGACCTCGGCGCAGTCGCGGTGCTTACCCGCGACGTAGGCGCGGCTGCCGGGATCGTCACCGACCAGGATCGTGCCGAGCCCCGGGACCAGACCGCGCCGCCGCAACGCCGCCACCCGATCGACCAGATCGGCCTTGATCACCGCCGCCGTCGCTCTGCCGTCCAGAATCGTCGCCGGCACGGATGTCAGCCGCTCTTGCGGCGGAACATGCGCTGGGTCTTGGCGCTCCTCGTGTGAACCGAACCGCCCGCCTGGTCCGGGTGATGCGGTACACCCTTCTCCTTGCCCTGTTTGCGGGCCAACGCCTCCCGGAACTTCTCCCGGACGTCCTCGCCGGGCCCGGCGCCGTCGGGTTCGTCCGCACCATCGGGTTCGTCCGAAGGCTCGGGCTTCTCGGGAGAGCTCATCGTCACCGACTCCTCGTCTCGACCGGCTCAGCAAGCGCCGTGGACCAGCCACCAGCCTGCCACGGCCCGGTCGAGAGATGCACCGGCGAGATCTCCCTCGTCAGTGGAGGAAGTGTCGGGTTCCGGTCAGGTACATCGTCACTCCGGCGTCCGACGCCGCGGCGACGACCTCGTCGTCGCGTACCGATCCGCCCGGCTGGACCACCGCTCGGACACCCGCGGACAGCAGCACCTGCAGGCCGTCGGCGAACGGGAAGAACGCGTCCGAGGCGGCCACCGAGCCGTCGGCGCGTCCGCCCGCGCGGGAGACCGCGAGCCGCGCGGCGTCCACGCGGTTGACCTGGCCCATCCCGATGCCGACCGCAGCGCCGTCGTCCGCCAGCAGGACGGCGTTCGACTTCACCGACCGGCAGGCCCGCCAGGCGAACACGAGATCAGCCAGGGTCGGCGCGTCAGCCGGTTCCCCTGCGACGAGCCTCCAGGCGCCAGGATCGTCGCCGGCTGCGTCGAGGGCGTCGACCGCCTGCATCAGCAGACCACCGGAGATCGCCCGGGTCTCCACCTCGCCCTGGCGCCGGTCGCCGACGCGCAGGATCCGGAGGTTCTTCTTGCGGGTGAGCACGTCGAGCGCGCCCGGTTCGAAGCCCGGCGCGACGATCACCTCGGTGAACACCTCGGCCACCTGCTCGGCCATGGCCGCGGTCACCGGGCGGTTGGCGGCGATGACGCCGCCGAAGGCCGACACCGGATCCGTCGCGTGGGCCTTCGCATACGCCTGCGCGATGTCGCCGCCGGTGCCGATGCCGGACGGGTTCGCATGTTTGACCACGGCGACGGTCGGTTCCGCGAAGTCGTAGGCGGCCCGGTGGGCGGCGTCGGCGTCGACGTAGTTGTTGTATGACATCGCCTTGCCGTGCAGTTGGTTCGCAGTCGCCAAGCCGCCCGGACCGAAGCCGGAGACGTACAGGGCGGCGGGCTGATGCGGGTTCTCGCCGTAGCGGAGCACCGACGCGCGATCCCAGGTGCCGCCGATCCACGCGGGGAACCCGGTGCCGTCGTCGGTGGGTGCCAGGACGTTTCCCATCCACGACGCCACGTGGACGTCGTAGGTGGCCGTGTGGACGTACGCCTCGGCCGCCAGCGTTCGCCGCTGCGCAAGGGTGAAGCCTCCGGCCCGAACGGACGTGAGGACGTCGTCGTACCGTCGCGGGTCGACGACCACCGCGACGCTCGGGTGGTTCTTCGCCGCCGCGCGCAGCATGGCGGGCCCCCCGATGTCGATCTGCTCGAGGCACGCGTCCGGCGACGCTCCGGAGACAACCGTCGCCGTGAACGGGTAGAGGTTGACGACCACCAGGTCGAACGCCTCGATCCCCAGCTCGGCCAGCTGTTTCACGTGCTCGGGCCGGCGCCGGTCGGCCAGGATCCCGGCATGCACCGCGGGGTGGAGGGTCTTGACGCGACCGTCGAGGCATTCGGGGAACCCGGTCAGTTCCTCCACCGCGGTGACGGGGAGGCCTTGCGCGGCGATGAGCGCGGCGGTCGAGCCGGTCGACACGATGGCGACGCCCGCCTCCTGCAGCCCGGCGGCCAGCTCGGCGAGCCCGGACTTGTCGTGGACGCTGACCAGCGCCCGGCGGACGGGCGTCCGTACGTCGTCGTTCACGGGATGGTGACCCTCCTGCCGGTGACCGTCCAGCCCTCGCGCACCAGGCGACCCACGTAATCGACGAGTTGTCGCCGCTCTGCGATCTTGATCCGTTCGGTCAGCGCGTCCTCGGTGTCGTCGGTGTCGACCTGCACGGCGACCTGGGCGATGATCGGCCCGGTGTCCACGCCCTCGTCGACGAAGAACAGCGTGGCACCGGTCACCTTCACCCCGTAGGCCAGGGCGTCGCGCGGGCCGTGGATGCCGGGGAACGAGGGCAGCAGGGCGTTGTGGGTGTTCACGTAGCGGTCGCCGAAGCGCGCGAGGAATGCGCCTCCGACCAGCTTGAGGAAGCCGGCCGACACGACCAGGTCGGGCTCGTAGGCAGCCAGCCGGTCGGCCAGCGCGCGGTCCCAGGCCCCGCGCGTCGGGTGGTCGCCGACCCGCTCGACGACGGTGGGTACGCCGGCCGCCGCCGCGACGTCGAGTGCTCTGATGCCGCGCCGGTCGGCGCCGACGACCACGACGGCGGCACCGTAGGAGGGCTCGACGCAGGCGTCGAGGAGTGCCTCGAGATTGCTGCCCGTGCCCGAGACGAGGACGGCCAGTCGAGCCGACCGACCAGGAGGGAGACGATGCGGCACGGGATCTCCTGGAGACATGCGCGGGGCCGATCGGCGGGCGTGGGCGAGAATACTG
>DASRTE010000129.1:0-5865 GCA_035656095.1 Jiangellaceae bacterium | reverse complement strand
CGACGGCGTGGCGGTCGTCTTCACCTACGTGCTGGAGACGCACATGCTGACGATCCGGACCCAGGAGGCCGGTGCCGTACCGGACCTGTCCAGGCAGCTGGCGCACTGGCTCGAGCGCGACCTGATCGCGTGGAACCTCCCAGCCGACACGCAGGGCTGGAGCTTCCGGCTCCATTACGCCCCGGAGGGCGGCCTCGCCGTGGACGCCGAGGCCGTGACAGGTGGGAGCTCGGTGCCCCTGACTCTCGACCCGGACGGGCTGCCGGCCGAGGTCGAGCAGGCGTACCCCCACCTGGCCTCGTACGAGGCCCTGCGCCTGTCGGGCAAGGACGCCAAGACGGCCGAGAACCTGCTGACCGGCCAGTTGGCCGTGGCCGCCTACGACGATCTGGGTCGCCTCGTCGATGCGACCGGTGTGCAGCTACCGGGCGTGCTCGATGACGTCTACGCCGACGCGGTGGACCGCAACCTCGGTGTGAACTGGCGCGGGAACACGCCGTCGCTCGCGGTGTGGGCGCCGACGGCGAAGGACGTCGACCTGCTGCTTCGGGCTCCGGGGGCGGCGACCGACACCCGGATGAACCTGCGCCGCGGCTCCGACGGCGTCTGGTCGGTCGTCGGCATGCCGCAGTGGAAGGGGGCGAGCTACCTGTACGAGGTCGACGTTTACGTCCCGGAGACCGGCGCGGTCGAAACCAACCTCGTCACGGACCCGTACAGCCTCGCCCTGACGACGAACTCGCAGCGATCCGTGATCGTCGATCTCGACGATCGGGCATTGCGGCCGAGCGGCTGGAACGAGTTGACCAAGCCGGCGCTGGCACAGCCCGAGGACTCGACCATCTACGAGCTGCACCTGCGCGACTTCTCGATCGGCGACGAGTCCGTTCCCGCTGCCGAGCGCGGGACCTACCGGGCGTTCGGCCACGACGACAGCGCCGGCATGTCACACCTGCGCGCGCTGGCCGAGGCAGGCATGAACTCGCTGCACCTGCTTCCGGTCTTCGACATCGCGACCATCCCGGAGCGCCGGGCCGACCAGGCCGAGCCGGCATGCGACCTGGAGGCGCTCACCGCGGCGAACCCGGCTGGGGTGGAGCAGCAGGCATGCCTCGAGCCGATCCGCGACACCGACGGGTTCAACTGGGGCTACGACCCGTGGCATTACACGGTCCCGGAGGGCTCGTATGCGACCGACCCCGAGGGCCCGGCACGCACCCGCGAGTTCCGGGAGATGGTCGCCGCCGTGAACGGCGCCGGGCTGCGGGTCGTGATGGATGTCGTCTACAACCACACGACGGCGCACGGCCAGGACGACCGCTCGGTGCTCGACCGGATCGTCCCCGGCTATTACCACCGGTTGTCGTCCACCGGCACCGTGGAGACCTCCACGTGCTGTTCCAACACGGCGACCGAGCACGTCATGATGGAGAAGCTCATGGTCGACTCCGTGCTCACGTGGGCTCGTGACTACAAGGTCGACGGGTTCCGCTTCGACCTCATGGGGCACCACAGCCGGGCCAACATGGAGGCGGTCCGAGCCGCCCTCGACGAGCTGACCGTCGCGGACGACGGTGTGGACGGCTCGTCGATCTACGTCTACGGCGAGGGGTGGAACTTCGGCGAGGTAGCCAACAACGCCCGGTTCCAGCAAGCCAGCCAGCTGGAGCTGTTCGGGGCGGGAATCGGCACGTTCAGCGACCGGCTGCGCGACGCGGTCCGTGGCGGCGGCCCGTTCGACGCGGACCCGGGGATCCAGGGCTTCGCGTCGGGTCTGTTCACCGACCCCAACGCGTCGGGCGCGAACGGCTCCAGCGAGGCGCAGCGGAACCGCCTCCTGCTCTACCACGACCAGATCAAGGTGGGGCTGGCGGGCAACCTGCGCGACTACACGTTCGTGGATCGCACGGGCGCGACGGTCACCGGCGCCGACGTCGACTACAACGGCTCACCTGCGGGCTATGCGGCCGACCCGGCTGAGGTGATCACCTATGTGGACGCACACGACAATGAGACGATCTTCGACGCACTCACCTACAAGCTGCCGGTGCCGACGTCGATGGCCGACCGGGTCCGGATGAACACGCTGGCGCTCTCGACTACAGCGCTGGCCCAGGGGCCGTCGTTCTGGCATGCCGGTGCCGACCTGCTGCGGTCGAAGTCGCTGGACCGCAACTCGTACAACTCCGGCGACTGGTTCAACCGGCTCGACTGGACCTACCAGGGGAGTACCTTCGGCTCCGGCCTGCCGCCGCGCGGTGACAACGAGCCCAAGTGGGGCTTCATGTCGCCACTACTGGCGAACCCGGCGCTGAAGCCTGGACCAGCGGACATCGAGTCCGCACACGGCGGCGCGCTGGACCTGCTCCGGCTGCGCTTCTCCTCCCCGCTGTTCCGGCTCGGCTCGGCGGAGCTGATCCAGCAACGGGTGGCGTTCCCGACCGGTGGGCCCGGCCAGACGCCCGGTGTCATCGTGATGACGATCGACGACGTCGGCGGCGCCGACCTCGACCCCGACCGGGAATGGCTCGTGGTGGTGTGGAACGCGACACCGGAGTCGCAGACCGTCGACGTGGTCGGCGCCGGTTCCCTGCGGCTGCACGAGATCCAGGCCTCGGGTGCTGACGAGGTCGTCAAGCAGACGACCGTCGGGCCGGGTTCGGTGACGGTTCCCGCACGGACGGTCGCCGTCCTCGAGCAGCCGGAGTAACGCAGGCGACGAACCGGCATGACGGTTGGCGACAAACCGGGCGTGGCACGCCATGCGGTGTTGCGTAGCACGCTGAGCCGTCGTTTGGCACGCCGTTATGTACTGGTTTGTGGAACCGTCCAGCGTGCCACGAGGAATTGGCGGCCGGCGTCGCTCAAGCCGACGGTCGCATTTCGACCCCTCGCTCAGAGGGCGACGTCGGGGAGACGGGTAAGAGCGCGCTCGACCGCGTCGGCAGGGAACTCGTAGTCAGTGAGCTCGCCGGCGAAGTAGCGGTCGTAGGCACCCATGTCGAAATGGCCGTGACCGCACAGGGCGGTGAGGAGCATCTTCTCCTCGCCGGTCTCGGCGCACCGCTTCGCCTCCTCGATGCACGCGGCGACCGCGTGGGTCGGCTCGGGGGCGGGCACGATGCCTTCCGTGCGGGCGAACTGGACCCCGGCCGCGAAGCACTCGGTCTGGTTCTTGGCGACGGCCTCGATCAGGCCCAGTTCGTAGACGTGGGACATCAGCGGTGACATGCCGTGGTAGCGCAGCCCGCCGGCGTGGATGGGCTCGGGGACGAAGTCGTGCCCGAGTGTGTGCATCTTGATCAACGGCGTCATGCCCGCCGTGTCACCGAAGTCGTACGCGTACCGCCCCCTGGTCAGGGACGGGCATGCCGACGGCTCGACGGCGACGATTCGCGGATCCATCCGGCCGGCCAGCTTCTCGCGGAGGAACGGGAACGCCAGCCCGCCGAAGTTCGAGCCGCCGCCCGTGCAGCCGTAGATGACGTCCGGGGTCTCACCGACCTTCGCCAGCTGGGCGAGGGTCTCCTGGCCGATGACCGTCTGGTGGAGAAGGACGTGGTTGAGCACGCTCCCGAGCGCGTAGCGGGTGTTGTCGTGGGATGCGGCGATCTCGACCGCCTCGCTGATCGCGATGCCGAGACTGCCGGGAGAGTCCGGCACGTCGGCGAGGATCTTCCGGCCTGCCTCGGTCAGGTCCGACGGGCTGGGGTGCACCGTAGCGCCGTAGATTTCCATCATCGACTTGCGGTACGGCTTGCTGTCGTAGGAAGCGCGCACCTGCCAGACCTCGCACTCGACGCCGAACAGCGCACACGCGAAGGCAAGAGCGCTGCCCCACTGCCCGGCACCGGTCTCGGTGGTGAGCCGCCGGGTGCCCTCCTGCGCGTTGTAGAAGACCTGCGGGACCGCGGTGTTGGGTTTGTGCGAACCGGCCGGGCTCACACCCTCGTACTTGTAGTAGATGCGCGCCGGTGTTCCCAGGGCGCGTTCCAGCCGGTGTGCGCGGTAGAGCGGTGTCGGCCGCCAGAGCCGGTAGACGTCCAGCACCTCCTCGGGGATGTCGACATAGGACTCCTGCGTGACCTCCTGGCCGATCAGAGCCATCGGGAACAGCGGCGCAAGGTCGTCGGGTCCGACCGGCTCGTGGGTCGCCGGGTGCAGGACCGGCGGCGGCGGAGCCGGCAGGTCTGGGACCAGGTTGTACCAGCGGCGCGGGAGCTCCGACTCGTCCAGAAGGATCTTGGTGGGCTCGCTCATCGTGGGCTCCTTCGTCCGGACCGGCACCGATCGGGTGCCGGCAGTATCGTCGCCTCCGGTCGTCCGCGCGACCCCCCACGGGTGCTGCGCTCCTCCGGCAGACTGGACGCAAAGCGGAGGGGACACGCCGGCGTGTCGCACCAGGTGCGACCAGTCTGCGGAGAGTCCTCTGTAGCGCAGTACCGTTTTGACCCTTCGACGGCCCGCCGGGTACCCTGATGAGTCGTTGTGCGTCCCGACGGCCCTCCGTCGTCGGATGAGCGCACGGCTGATCCAGACCGACACCCTCGACAAAGGCCCACGCCCGTGCGCACGTTCAGCCCGAAGCCCGGCGACGTCCAGCGTCAGTGGCATGTCATCGACGCCACCGACGTCGTCCTCGGGCGGCTCGCCACCCAGATCGCGACCCTGCTCCGCGGCAAGCACAAGCCGGTCTACGCGCCGCACGTCGACACCGGAGACTTCGTCATCGTCATCAACGCGGAGAAGGTCGCGCTCACCGGAACGAAGCGCGAGAACAAGGTCGAGTACCGCCACTCCGGATACCCGGGCGGTCTCAGGTCGACCTCCTACGACGAACTGCTCGCCAAGAACCCGCGGCGGGTGGTCGAGAAGGCCGTCAAGGGCATGCTTCCGCACACCACCCTGGGCCGGCACATGCTGACGAAGCTCAAGGTCTACGCGGGCCCCGAGCACCCGCACCGGGCGCAGCAGCCGGTGCCGTACGAGATCACCCAGGTCGCACAGTGACGACCATCCCCGTGAGCGAGGACATGACCGACACCACCGTCGAGACGCCGGCTGACGAGTCCGCCGAGGCCACCACATCCGAGAGCTTCACCTCCCAGACCTCTCCGTCGCGGTTCTCCGCGATCGAGCCGGCCGATGCCACCGGCCGCCGCAAGGAGGCCATCGCGCGGGTCCGTCTCGTGCCCGGCACCGGGCAGTGGACCATCAACGGTCGCCCGCTCGACGAGTACTTCCCCAACAAGGTCCACCAGCAGCTGGTCGAGTCCCCGTTCGTCGAGCTCGAGCTGCAGGGTCGCTACGACGTCGTCGCCCGCGTCCACGGCGGCGGCGTGACCGGTCAGGCAGGGGCGTTGCGGCTGGGCGTGTCGCGAGCTCTCAATGCCGCGGACACCGACAACAACCGTTCGCTGCTCAAGAGGGCAGGCTTCCTCACCCGCGACGCGCGGGTGAAGGAGCGCCGCAAGGCCGGTCTGAAGAAGGCTCGCAAGGCGCCGCAGTACTCGAAGCGCTGACCGACCCGTTCTCGTCCACGTACGGCCCTGGGGCATACGCTCCGGGGCCGTACGCGTTCTCGCAGATTCTCGGAGGAGCAGACACCGTGGCCCGACTCTTCGGAACCGACGGCGTGCGGGGGCTGGCGAACCGCGACCTGACCGCCGAGCTGGCACTGGATCTGTCCGTGGCGGCCGCCCACGTCCTGGGTGAGGCCGGAGAGTTCGCCGGACACCGGCCGGTCGCCGTGGTCGGGCGCGACCCGCGGGCGTCCGGCGAGTTCCTTGAGGCTGCGGTCGTCGCCGGTCTGGCCAGTGCCGGAGTCGACGTGTGTCGCGCGGGCGTGTTGCCCACGCCGGCCAT
>DASRTE010000128.1:0-1808 GCA_035656095.1 Jiangellaceae bacterium | reverse complement strand
ATGGTGCGGCAGCTGCGGGCCGGCGACGTCGCGGTGGAGGTCGACCCGGAGGACTACCCGAACGGCAGGTTCGCTCGGCTCGCCGATCCGGACGGCAACCCCATTCAGCTCTGGGAACCGAGCTGACGAGCAGGCGCGGCCGTCGGGACGGCCAAGCGTGGGTTGACAGTGCTTCACACTGTCGTTAACTATTGCCGTGGATGGATGTATTCGAGGCGCTCGCCGATCCCAGACGTCGGCAGGTGGTGCAGATGCTGAGCGTCAGTCCGCGCCGCGCCGGGGAGCTCGCCAACGCCGCGGGAATGTCGGCGCCGGCCATGAGCCGCCACCTGAAGACGCTGCTCGACGCCGGCCTCATCGAGGATGAGCGGCCCCGCGACGACGCGCGGCTGCGGGTGTTCCGGCTGCGGCCTAACTCGTTCGTCGCCGTCCAGGCGTTCCTCGATCAGCTACAAGCCGACTGGAACGTTCAGCTGCGTTCGTTCAAGCGACACGTGGAGGCGAAGAAGTCATGAACGTCACCTCGACCATCGACGTCGGCGTGGACCCGATTACGGCGTTCACGGCCTTCACCGACGAGCTCGACCAGTGGTGGGGTAACGGTCCCATCGACGCGTGGGATTCCTCGCGATGCATCGGCCGTCGACTGGAACCTGGCGTGGGCGGACGCCTGCTGGAGCTGTATGAGGACGACGCCCTGGAACTCGGTCGGGTGACGGCGTGGGAGCCCGGTGCCCGTGTGTGCTGGCGGAGCTCGGTCGACGACGTCGTCATCGAGGTGCACTTCGAACCCATCGCGAACGGGACCCGCGTGCGCGTGGATGGCATCGTGCCCGACGGCAAGATCGGCGGCGCTGGCCTGTCATTCGTGCGCATGACGCCCGAATGGCTCCCGCGGTGGATCCAGCGGCGCCCGACGCGACGGCCGGAGCTGTCGCGTCTCAACGTCATCGTCCACTACGCGAAGCCGGTCGCGGCGGCCCGGTGGTTGTGCGATGCGTTCGGGTTCGACACGACGACGTCACTCCCCGACCAGGACTCCGAGGTGTTCACCTGGATCGAGATCCGCATCGGAAACGGGGCGATCATGCTCTATCCCGCCATCGGGAGTACCGATGGGGTGACGCACCAACCCTTCGTCTACGTCGACGATCTGGAGGCGCACTTGGCCCGTGCAACTGCGGCTGGCGCGACCATCGTCGAGCCGATCAAGCATCACGGGTTCAAGGCATACGTTGCGGAGGACGTCGAGGGTCGACGCTGGACCTTCGCCCAAGCCCGCCCGACGCAGTCCTGAGGGCATAATTGTCGGGTTGGCGCGCCACCGACGCGGATACGGTCGCCGGATGCCGACCCGCCTCTACTCGGTGGTCTTCGACGCTGCGGAACCGTCTGCCCTGGCCCGGTTCTGGGCGACGGCGACGGGCTGGCCCATCACCTACGAACAGCCGGACGAGGTGGTGGTCGAACCGCCCGAGGACGACGCCGGAACCCCGACCGAGCCCGGTCTGCCGCTGGTGTTCTGCCTCGTCGACGACCCCAAGGTGGCCAAGAACCGCGTCCACATCGACCTCAACAGCCGCTCGGATGACGAGCAGCGGGAGATCGTGGAGCGCCTGCTGTCCCACGGTGCCGAGCCCACAGACATCGGGCAGGCCGATGTGCGTTGGGTGGTGCTGGCCGACCCGGAGGGGAACGAGCTCTGCGTGCTCGACCCCCGGGACGACTACGCCCAGGCGGGAGCCATGGCGGCGATCGTCCTGGACACGCCGGACCCGGCTGCCCTGGCGCCATTCTGGAGCGAGGCG
>DASRTE010000127.1:0-28664 GCA_035656095.1 Jiangellaceae bacterium | reverse complement strand
AGTTCCAGGCGTTCTGGCTCCGCGAGAGCCGGGCGCTCGCGGCCATGCACGTCAACCTGTGGGACGAGGGCATCGACCCGCTGAAGGCACTCGTCGCCTCCGGCCGCGCGCTCGACTCCGACCGGCTGGCGAATCCGGAGATCCCCCTCGACGACGTGTGACCGGGCTCCAACCTCGCGGGCCCCCAGCTGCAGGGCACACTGCGGCGCACGACATGGCACGCCGGAGCGGCGTCCTCGCGCCTGATCTGCCCTGGTTCGTTGAGCACGTGCGTGTGCCATGCCTGGCCGGGCGCCGACCCTGTGGACGACGGTCGTCGCCGGCGGCCGCAAAAGGTCAGGCTTCGAGTCATGGATCCGCGCCCGATGGTGTTCGGCCTCGAGGACGCGGCGAGAGCCGGCCTCAGCGCCGCGGCCGTGCGACACGGGGTGCGGACCGGCCGCTTCGTCCGGCTTCGTCGAGGTCTGTTCTGCGATGCACGGCTGTGGAGGCGCAGCGGCACATCGCCCACGGCAAGGCACGCGCTGGAGACCATGCCGCATGGCTCGCTCTCGGCCGACGTGGTTGGGCCGGTCACTACACGGCCGCCCTCCTGCACGGGTAGCCGGTTCCACACGGGCAGCCGTCTGCCGTGACCATCTCGCGGGCCAACCGCTCGGACGGTCGCCACCGACTTCCCGGCCTCGTCCTACGCACCGCGACCGTCGATCCCGTCGACATCCAGACCGACTGGGGCATGTCCGTGCTGAGCCCGGCCCGTACGTCGTTGGACGTTGCGCGCGTCGACGGCTTCGCCCCGGCTCTGGTGCTGGCGGACGCCGCACTTGCCCGCGGCACGGCGACGGTTGCCGAACTCGATCGCATCGCTGCGTCGATGACGGGATGGAAGGGCGCAGTCGATGCTCGCCTCGTCGCCCATCATGCATCCGGGCGACGTGAGTCACCGACCGAGTCGTGGTCGTTCGCCGTGTTCGTCGACAGGGAACTGCCGCTCCCCGGCTGCAACGAGTGGGTCGTCGGGGAAGGTCGTGGAGGAGTGAGGTCGGACTTCGTGTGGAGGCCGTACCGCATGGTCGGCGAGGCGGACGGCCGGGTGAAGTACACCGACCAGCGCGCCGATCCCGAGGTCGTTCTCGCCGACGAGAAGGCTCGGCAGCTACGGATCGAGGAGCGCGGCTTCGTCGTCGTGCGGTGGACGGGTACGGAGATTCAGCGTGATCCGGATCGCGTGATCGACCGGATCGTTCGCCAGTCGGCCGTCGCGCACGCGATGTTCGGAGTGCCCCTGCTGGCGCCCGGACGGCCGTAACCCCCCGGCGGCAGTCGCGCGTTGCTGCCGGGCTCCTCGACGCGCCGCCCGGCCGTCATGGTCCACTCAGCGGTTCCTCATGGTGGACCGGAGCGGTGTCGGCGTGCCCGAATCGCCGCGATTGTGGAGCGGTTCACTGCGCCGTGCGGAGGGCGATCGTCGGGCGGCCGTAGACTCCGCTGCGTGCCAGGACGGATCCGTGACGCGGACATCGCGGCGGTCCGTGAGCGGGCCCGGATCGAGCAGATCGTGGGCGAGTACGTGTCGTTGCGCAACGCCGGCGGCGGGTCGCTGAAGGGGCTGTGCCCGTTTCACGACGAGAAGTCACCGTCGTTCCACATCACGCCCGCCAGGGGCATGTTCTTCTGCTTCGGATGCCACGAGGGCGGCGATGTCATCTCGTTCGTGCAGAAGATCGACCAGCTGTCGTTCACCGAGGCGGTCGAACGCCTGGCGGACAAGGTCGGCCTGCACCTGCGGTACGAGGAGGCCCGGGCCGGTAGCGCCCCGCAGGCGCATCGCGAGCAGCGCACCCGCTTGGTCGAGGCACACCGTGCGGCTGCGCTCTACTACGCCGGCCAGCTCGCCGAGTCGCCGGAGGCCGTGCCGGGCCGCCGGTTCCTCGACGAGCGCGGCTTCGACCGGGATGCAGCCGACCGGTTCGGCGTCGGATACGCCCCGCGTGCCGGCGACGTCCTGCGCAAGTACCTGCGCCAGCAGGGCTTCACCGACGAGGAACTGGTCAGTTCCGGGCTGGTGGCCCAGGGACGCGGTGCGCCGTACGACCGGTTCCGGGGCCGGCTGGTCTGGCCGATCCACGACCTGCTCGGCGACATCGTCGGGTTCGGTGCCCGTCGCCTCTACGACGACGACCGGATCGAGGCCAAGTACCTGAACACTCCGGAAACCGTGATCTACAAGAAGAGCCACGTCCTCTACGGCGTCGAGATGGCCAAGAAGGAGATCGCCCGCCGGTCGCAGGCCGTCGTCGTCGAGGGCTACACCGACGTCATGGCCTGCCACCTCGCCGGTGTCGGAACGGCGGTGGCCACATGTGGAACCTCCTTCGGTGAGGACCACGCGCGCGTCCTGCGCCGGCTGCTCCGCGACCAGGACGAATTCCGCGGCGAGATCATCTTCACCTTCGACGGCGATGCGGCTGGGCAGAAGGCGGCGATGCGCGCGTTCGAGGGCGACCAGCGGTTCGTGGGGCAGACCTTCGTCGCGATCGAACCCGGCGGTCTCGATCCGTGTGAGCTGCGTCAGCGCTCCGGCGACGTCGCGGTACGCGAGCTGGTGGCACGCCGGCAACCGTTGTTCCACTTCGCCATCCGCACGGTGCTGGGTGAGTACGACCTCGACAGCGCGGAGGGTCGCACGCGTGCCCTCGACCGCACCGTCCCCGTGGTCGCGCGAATCCGCGATCATGCGCTGCGCGACGAGTACGCCCGCAAGCTCTCCGGATGGGTGGGGGCACCGGACGAGCTCGCGGTGGTCCGGCGCGTGCGCGCCCTGGCCGGAGCCCCGGACCGTGGCCGCGGACGGCTCCGGAGCCCGGCACAGCCGCCCGATCCGGGCCAGCAGACGCTCGGCGTCCCCGTGCACGGCGATGTCGATCCGCAGACCTTGGGCCTCGAACGTGACGTCCTCCGGGTCGCAGTCCAGAGACCGGCGCTCGCGGGACCGGCCTTCGACGACCTCGATCCGGAGGCGTTTCTCTCGCCTGCCTACCGGGCCCTGCGCGAAGCCATCGTCAAGGCCGGTGGGTGCGCCACGCAGGGCGGAGGCCACGCCTGGGCCGACGCCCTTGTGGCGGCCGCGTCCGACGATGCGACCCGGAATCTCGTCGCCGAGCTGTCCGTCGAGCCGGCGCCGGCCGATGAGGCCTCGCTGCCGCGTTATGTCGAGTCGGTGGTCCTGAGGCTGCACGAGGTGTGGGTCTCGCGGAGGCTCGTGACGCTCAAGGCGAGGCTCCAGCGCACCGACCCGTCGGAGCAGACCGGCGCTTACAACCGGCTCTTCGGCGAGCTCATCGCGATGGAGACGCAGCGTCGTGATCTGCGGGAACGAGGTCTCGGGAACGGCGCCTGAGTGCCGCTCGAGGGCACGGCCTTTCGACAGTCGTCGGCGAAACCATGGCAATATCTGTGTGTGCGACACACACTCACGGGCAGGCCCGAGACGCTGACACAGGCGAAAGTGCTCAGGACGCTGCGCGACGACGGACCGCTGTCGCGGGTCGAACTGGCCGACCGACTCGGCGTCTCGCGGACCACGATGGCCAGTGAGGTCGCCCGGTTGGCCGAACTGGGCCTGGCCGAGGCTGCTGGTCCGGCTGCCTCCCGGGGCGGACGACGCTCGACGCTGGTCGACCTGTCCTCCGAGGTGCGCTTCGTCGGCATCGCGATCGGGGCCACGGCCATGTCGGTGGCGGTGACCGACGGCCGACTGACGGTGCTCGGGCAGCGGTATGTCGAGATGGACGTCCGGCTCGGCCCGGAACACGTGCTGGCCACGTCGTTGGAGTTGACTCGTAAGGTGCTGGCCGAGCAGGGGGTGGACCGCCCGGCCGGCGTCGGAATCGGTGTCCCCGGTCCGGTCGACTTCCACGGTGGCGCGCCCGTCTCGCCGCCGATCATGCCGGGATGGGACGGGTATCCGGTGCGTGACGCCATGGCCCGAGAGCTCGGGTGTCCGGTGCTGCTCGACAACGACGTCAACGTGATGGCTCTGGGCGAGCAGCACTCGGGTGTCGCGAAGTCTGCGCGCGACTTCCTGTTCGTCAAGATCGGGACGGGTATCGGCTGCGGGATCGTTGTCGACGGTCAGCTCTACCGCGGCGTCGACGGCTGCGCCGGTGACATCGGCCACATCCGGGTGGAGGAGTTCGGGCCGACCTGCGCGTGCGGCAACACCGGTTGCCTGGAGGCGTTCTTCGGCGGATCCGCCCTCGCGCGCGACGCGCTCGCCGCGGCGCGCAGCCAGCGCTCGCCCGCACTGGCCGCCATGCTCGCGGAGAAGGGAGAGTTGACCGCCGTCGACGTCGCCAATGCCGTCGCACAGGGCGACCCGCACGCCGTCCAGATGATCCGGGACGGCGGCCATCGGGTCGGCTGGGTGCTAGCCAGTCTGGTGTCGTTCTTCAACCCCGGCCTGATCGTCATCGGCGGCCGGGTGGCCCGGCTGGGGCATCCGCTGCTCGCCGAGATCCGGGGGGTCGTGTACCGGCGGTCGCTGCCGCTGGCTACCGGCAATCTGCCGGTCGTGCTCAGTGAAATGGGTGACGACGCCGGCGTGGTCGGGGCCGCAGCCCTGATCAGCGATGCGGTGTTCGCCGCCCAGTGACGAGCCCGCCCGGCTGTTTCGCCGGGCGGGCTGGCTCAGTCGGCGGGGAAGCGTCAGCCACGCAGCGCCAGCATGTTGTGGGCACTGATCGCGGCATGGCGCAGCGACTGTCCGGGATCAGCGCTGCCGCCGGGCGCGTTGTCCTGCTCGTAGTTCGGGTTGTGATAGCCCTTGGCGCCCATGTTCGAGAAGAACGTCTCGAAGTCGATGTCGCTGCGCGAGTCACCGAACGGGATGATGTCGTAGCCGTTCCCGACGCCGGGCGGCTGGGCTGTCCGGTCGCCGTCCTTGGCGTGGAAGAGGGCGTAGCGCATCGTCTGCCGGGCGACCTGGTCGAGCGGGTCGAAGATGTCCTCGACGCGGTTACCGGTCCAGTCGTAGCGCCAGCGCCACTGGTGCTGGGCCACATGAGCCCAGTAGATGTCCAGCTCGAGGAGACAGAGTTCCGGGTCGGTGACGTCGATGTAGTGCTGCATGAGGCGCTTGCCGGACTCCCCGCGAACCAGGGTCGGTGCGATCGGCGCGCCCGTCACGCGGTCCTCGGTGACGGTGACCATCGGCCCGTCCTGGAGGAAGTTGTACGCGGGCGAGTGGTTGTGCGGGTAGAGGTGGATCCCCCACTGCAGGCTGAGGACGTTCAGCGCCTCCCACTTCTCGCCGGCCACCGTCCACGGCTCGATGTTCCGGTTGTTGGCGCTCGTCGGGTCGTTGCCGGTACCCATGAACGGCATGCCGAGGATGGAGGCGAACTCGAGCTCGGTCTGATAGCGCTCGTAGTCGTTGGTCGACATGGCGCCGCCCGGGCTGCTGGGTCCCGGCCACGTGTTCGGGATGAAGCCGTGGTTGCCGATCGCCTCGAGGTCGAACTCGTCGAGGAAGCCGCGCAAGGTCTGGCCGTAGGCGAGGTACGCCGCGCGCGATGCCGGGGTCGTCACGCCGCCCGGCGCCGGGTTGGGTGCGCCCCCGCCGGGGTTGTTGGCGTTCTGGCCGTAGCCCGCGAACTCGATCTGCATGTAGCCGAGGTTCGCCAGGTACTCGAGCAGCTCGCGCCAGCCGCCCGGCAGCGGCACGAGCGGCCCCAGGTCCGTCGGGTCCTCCGGGAAGTTGGCCCCGCCCAGGAAACCCATCGTCGGCGTCAAGCCCAAAGCCGCGCTGGCGGCGATGCCGATGCGCGGGGGGACGTCACGTTGGGTGAACGTGATCGTGCCCATCTTGCCGCGGGGGATGAGAACGCCGTTGCCCGGCTGCGCCACCTGTGCCGCGAACGCCGATGTCGGGCCGAGCGGCGCGGCCGCCGCTGCGGCTGCACCGGCTACCACGCCGAGGAAGCGTCGCCGGTTCAGTGTGTTGGGTGCACTCATTGCCTGTCCTCTCTTGCCGATCGAGGAGGCGGCAGCCATGTGGCCTTCGGCTGCGGACTCCTCGGTCGGCTCGGTGGTGTTGCGGGCTACGGGCTCGCGATTCCCGGGCCGCCGAACTCGGCCCAGTTGAGGTTGAAGAGGTTGCCGCCGGTCTGGCCACCCGGGATCGACCGGAACACCAGGTAGACCTTGTGCAGGCCGCCCGGATCGGTGATCGGGACGCTCTGGCTCTGCCAGGTCGTGGTGTTACCGGTCGACGTGAGCGTGACCGTGCTGAGGACCGGCCCGTCGACGGCGTCCAGGCGAACCTCGACGCCGGCCATCGGGCTTCCGGCCGGGACCTGAGTCGACGTGCTCGCCACGCGGAAGGCCAGCGAGTCGATGTCGAGCAGGTTGAACGGGCCGTTGAGCGCGATCCAGTCGCCGTTCCCCAGACTCCCACGGTGCTGGCCGCCACCGTCGGGGTCGTTGGTGGTCTGGACGTTCGTTCCCTGCTGTTCGAGGACGAACTCGACTTCCTGCCGCTTCTGGCGGACGTTGGCCTGTTCGACCGTGGTCAGCGCCGGGACTCCACCCGCGCCACCGAGGTCGGTGTACGAGGCGCTGATCACACCCCACACGTTTCCGCCGTGCGAGACGTCGTCGGCGATCGTGGACAGCACGCCGGAGCAACCGCTGACCGTGTCCTCCGCGTGCCCGTGCTCGTCGTGAGCGAGGACGAACGTGACCTCGACCCGGTTGCAGTCGATGGCACCGTCCTCCGGGTCCGTGACGGTCACGGAGAACGGGATGGTGTCTCCGAAGGCGAACAGTCCACCCTCGACCGGTGTGTCGATGGTGACGGTTGGCGCCGTGTTGCCCACCGTGATCGTGGTGTTGGCCGCGGCGCTCTTGCCGCTCGAGTCGTGCACGGTCAGCCGTGCCGTGTACTGGCCTGGTGTGGTGTACGTGAACTGCGGGTTCGGCTCGACCGAGTCGACCGTGCCGTTACCGTCGAAGTCCCACTCGAAACGGATCGAGTCGGCCGGGTCGGGGTCCCTCGATCCCGCACTGGAGAACGCGACGGTCAACGGTGCCTGGCCGTTCGTCGGCGTGGCCGACAGGACCGCGATCGGGGCGCGCTGGCCCTTGACGTAGTCCCACCGGTACATGCCGGCGTCGTTGTTGATGTTGAAGAAGCCATCTCCGTAGGTGAGCAGGTAGAAGTGGCCGTCCTCGTCGAACTGCATGTCCATCGGGTTGTCGCAGTCGAACCCGGCCCGGGCGGACGCCGGCGTTCCGACGCCTCCGCACGTCAGCAGATCGTTGATCTTGAAGACGCGGTCCTGCGAGTCCAGCCGGATCTCCCGCAGCATGTCCCGCGTGAACTCGCCGAAGAAGATCGACCCGTCGTAGTAGGGCGGGAACTTCGTCGGGTCAGGGTTGTCCGCGTCGTAGTGGTACATCGTGGCACCGTGTGGGCCGACGCCGCCGGTCGCGAGCTCCGGGAACAGGCGCGGGCAGTTCGTGGTGCCTGATCCGTTGTAGTACTCGAAGCACGGCGTACCGAGGGGGTTGACCGCCCGGTTCTCGGGTGTGAACGAGTACCAGACCTCGGGGTCGGTGAGCGGTGGGCTGTACTCGAGTCCGGGCTCGACCGTCGGGCCACCCTCGAGATTCCACCGCGATGTGTTCTGCGGACCCTGTTGAGGGTTGTCGCATTCGTGCACCTGTGCTGGGTCGTCGAGCGGCTGGGAGGTGACGAAGTTCCACCGGTAGTAGGGCAGGTCGGTCTTGTAGCAGAGCGGCCAGCCGTAGTTCGACGGCTCCCGAACGGCCATGACCCGTCCTGTACCCGCCGGGCCACGGAAGTTCTGCGGGGTCTGGGAGTCCGGCGAGTAGTCGGTGATGTACGCGACGTCGTTCTCGTCGACCTGGATCCTGAAGGGGTTCCTGAAGCCCATCGCGTAGATTTCCGGCCGCGTCTTCTCCTGCCCGGCCGAGAAGAGGTTCCCGGCCGGCACGGTGTATGCGCCGCCCAGCGTGTTGGCCTCCGCCGCGCCGATGTCGCCGTCCTCGACCGTGATCCGCAGGATCTTGCCCCGCAGGTCGTTGGTGTTCAGCGACGAACGCCGGGCGTCGACGTGCGGCGCGTTGAACAGCCCGGTCGCAGTGAGCTGGTCGTTGAAGGGCCCGAAGCCACCGGAGCCGCCGCCGCCGGCAGGCGTGTCGTCGCCGGTTACGAGCCACAGGTTGTTGTCTGTGTCGAAGTCGATGTCACCCGCGACGTGGCAGCAGGCCCCCCTGTTGACGGGAACCCTCAAGATCTCCTGCTCGGAAGCGAGGTCGAGGTGCGCCGCAGCCGAATCCGTGGCCTCGACGAACTTGAACCGCGAGAGCTGGAAGTAGCCCACGTAGGGGTCCCAGACCGTCGGGTCCGCGCCGGTGTTCGGTGCCGCCGCCGCGGGAGTCGTCTGGGTCACGATCTCGCCGGTCGACAGCTTGACGTCCTCGACCGTCGGCGGTGCGTAGTAGAGGTACACCCACTTGTTGGTCGTGAAGTCGTTGTCGATGGCCGGCCCGTACATCCCGTCTTCGCTGTGGGTGTACACCGGGATCTGCGCCAGGACTGTCGTCTGGTTGAGCTCGGAGTCGTGAAGTCGTACGCCGCCACGCCGGTCGGTCTGGATGACCCGGTCGTCGGGAAGCACGTCGAACCCGATCGGCTCACTCAGGTTCGGCGGCGCAGAGACCTTCGTCTGCTGGTAGTTCGCGAGCACCGTCGCGCCGCAGTCGCTATAGACGGGGTCCGCCTGTCCGGCCGCCCAGACGATCGCCCCACCGAGGTGTGTCTGGAGGTCGGTCTCGCTGTAGCTCGCGGCCGTGTTGCCCAGCGCGGTGTAGAACGAGCGGCCGCCCTGCCAGTCCTTGCACCATGCCACCGGGTGGTCGAAGCCCATCGTGCCACCCGTGATGCCGGTGAGGCTGCCGCCCCACGGCTGCACCTCGAAGGACCCGAGGTCGTCGACGCGCTCGACGACCGTGGCGAGGACGTGACTCTCGCCGCGGACGTTCGTCTCGAAGTTGTACCAAGCGTCCGTCCGGGTCCAGTACTCCGGCAGGTCCTTCGATGCGTCGTGGACGCGGTCGGCGACCTTGATCGTCGCTGCCTGGACCTCCGTCTTGCTCGAGGCTCGAGTGCCGAGGATCTCGGTGAGGAAGTCCCATTCGGGCTCGGTCTCGATCGCCGAGCCGATCCCGACGAAGCCGCCGCCATTCCGGTAGTACTGCTCGAACGCCTCCTTCTGCGTGGCATCGAGCACGGCGCCGGTCGTGTTGAGGAAGACGACGGTGCGGAAGCGGCTGAGCTGGTGGTCTACGAAGCGGGTCGGATCATCGGTCGCCTCGACGGCGAAGTTGTGATCCTTACCGAGCTGTTGGATGGCCTTGAAACCGGCCTGGGTCGTTGCGGACTTCTCCTCACCGCCCCAGAAGACCAGGACCCGGTAGTCGGTCGGCGCCGCCGAGGCGACGCCGACCGGGACCAGCGGGACCGCGAGTGCGAGTGCGCTGGCGAGCAGGAGGAGTCGGCGAGGGGGCTGACGCATGGTGTCCTCCAAGGCGTTGTGCCTGTCGCGCGGCTACTGAAACTCCGGCGCAACTCGGAACATGCTGGTGGTGAGCGTAGAAGGCTTTAGCCGCGTGAGCTAGAGATTTCCACGATATTTCTCAAACTTTGCACGATAGGTGTGGAAAGATTTTGGGCGATACGTGGGTCTTGTCGGCATCCGGCGAGGACCGGGAGGATCGCGCCATGCCTGCCGTTGCCGGAGTGGACTCCTCGACCCAGGCGTGCAAGGTCGTCGTCTGCGATGCCGACACCGGCGAGGTGCTCCGGGAGGGCCGGGAGTCGCATCCCGACGGCACCGAGGTGCACCCTCGGCACTGGTGGTCTGCACTCCAGCAGGCAACCGACGGCCTGCTCGACGGTGTGGCTGCGATCTCCGTCGCCGCGCAGCAGCACGGCATGGTTGCCCTCGACGAGGCCGGCGCCGTGGTGCGGCCGGCGCTGCTGTGGAACGACACCAGATCGGCCGGTGCGGCCCGCGAGCTGATCGACGAGCTCGGCGGACCGAAGGCATGGGCCGATGCCGTCGGCTTGGTGCCGGTGGCGAGCTTCACCGTGACGAAGCTGCGCTGGGTGGCCACACACGAGCCCGAGGTCGCGGCCCAGGTGGCCCGCGTGTTGCTGCCGCACGACTGGCTGACCTGGCGGTTGGCGGGTGCAGGTGGCGAACCCACCACTGACCGTGGTGACGCCTCCGGTACGGGTTACTGGTCGGCGGCGGAGGGTCGGTACCGTACCGACCTGCTGGAACGGGCCTTCGGAGGTGCCGTCGAGGTGCCTCGGGTCGCCGGACCGGCAGAGCCGGTCGGTGCCGTCGCCGACGTCACGGTCGGCGCCACGGGTGCGATCGTCGCCGCGGGGACCGGCGACAACATGGCTGCTGCCCTCGGACTGGGGGTGGAGTCCGGTGACGTGGTGGTGTCGCTGGGAACGAGCGGAACCGTGTTCGCGGTCGCAGAGGTACCGTCCGCCGACGCGACCGGTCTCGTCGCCGGGTTCGCCGACGCCACCGGACGGTTCCTGCCGCTGGTGTGCACGCTCAACGCCGGCCGGGTGCTCTCGTCGACGGCAGCGATGCTCGGGACCGACCTCACCGGCCTGGACCGGCTGGCACTGCAGGCGGCGCCGGGTGCCGGTGGGCTGGTCCTGCTGCCGTACCTGGACGGGGAACGAACGCCTGATCTGCCAGACGCCACCGGGTCGCTGATGGGCATGACGCGGGACGCGATGACACCGACCAACCTGGCCCGGGCGTCGGTCGAAGGCATGCTGTGTGGTCTTGCCGACGGCGTCGACGCCCTGGTTGAGCAGGGGGTTCCGGTCCGGCGGGTGCTTCTGATCGGTGGCGCCGCGCAGTCCGCCGCCGTTCGGATGGTGGCGCCGATGGTGCTCGGCGTCCCGGTCGTCGTCCCGAACCCCGGGGAGTACGTGGCGCACGGGGCTGCGCGCCAGGCAGCCTGGGCACTCAGCGGTGAACCGACGCCGCCACCATGGCCGACGCCGGCAGCGACAATCGGCGCAGATACGACAGACACCGCGGCAGCCGATGCCTCGCAGGGGCGCGACGTGCGCGCTGCGTACGCACGGTGGCGAGACTTTGTCCACGGAGCGCGTGAAGTCCGGCATTGACGGGTCAAGGATCCTTTGGAGTGAACATCACGATCTGGTCACGGGCACAGCCCGACCTCTCTGGTCAACGGCTGGTCGACCCGCCGGTCAGGTGATGCTCCCGATCCTTGCTTCTGAGGCAAAGCCGCAGGTGGTTGCCCAATTGAGCACAGGAGCTCCACCTGTCCTCCGGGCGCTGCCCACCTCATGGCGTCCGGTTCCCGCATCCTGTCCTCGAGTCCTCATCTCGAGAAATCCGGGCGTGACTCTTGACCACCGCTCGGCGTGTTCTTAGTTTGTTGGTCCAACCGACGAACAGGAGTGACCTGCGTCACGCCGTGTCGGTGATGGAGGAGCGCAAGTCGGGCCGGAAGGGAGCCGTCCTTTGAGCGACGTGCAGGCTTCCGACCGCAGTGCCGCCCCGGCCGACCAGGTGTCCCTGCGCCACCACAATCTGGCCGTCGTGCTGCGGAGCCTGCGTGACGCCGGGCCGCGGTCACGGGCCCGGATCGCCACCGACACGGGCCTGAGCAAGGCCACGGTGTCGAGCCTGGTGGCAGAACTGGCGGACTTGGAGTTGGTCCGCGCCGGCGAGGTCGAGCGCGTCGGCGGGATCGGCCGTCCGGGACAGGCGGTCGAACTCCACGGCCGGGTATGCGGTCTGGGAGCCGAGGTCAACGTGGACTATCTGGCTGTCCTCGTCCTCGACATGCGCGGTGACCAGGTTCTCTACAGCCGGATTCCCTTCGACGTGCCCACTGCTGGGGTTCAGCGGACACTGGACGAACTTGCAGGCTCCATCGAGGCGGCGATCGTGGAGGCGAGGGACCAGGGTCACGACGTTGCCGGTATCACGGTGGCCGTTCCCGGGCTGGTGGAGACCGTTCCCGGTGTGCTCCGTTACGGCCCGAGCATCGGCTGGCGCGAGGTTCGGGTCGCCGATGAGCTTGCCACCAGGTTGGCCCGCACGAAGATCTCGGAGTCCACGCGCACTCGCGCCGCGGGTCGTGGCCCGTCAGCGGGCGGCGTCACGATCCGCGTCGACAATTACGCCAACCTGTGTGCGCTCGCCGAGTACGTGATGGGCGCCTCGGCTGGTACGTCCGATCTCGTGTGCCTCACCGGTGAGATCGGGGTCGGTGCCGGTGTGATCTCCGATGGCCGGCTGCTGCGCGGGGCGGACGGGTACGGCGGCGAGGTCGGGCACATGCCGATCGCCGAACCGCTTCACCTGTGCGCGTGCGGCCGGCGAGGTTGCTGGGAGACCGCCGTCGGCTTCGCGGCTCTCCTGCGCGACGTGGCCGATCAGGGCGACCCGGTGACCGACCCGTCGGTCGACCTCGACGTACGACTGGCAGAGATCCGCAGACGCGCCGAACTGGGTGACGGTCGAACGTTGCGTGGACTCGAGGCGATCGCGACCAGCCTCGGGCTCGGAGCGGCGATCCTGGTGAACATCTTCAACCCGCGGGTGCTCGTGCTGGGCGGGTACTTCGCCCTGCTTGGCGGCTTTCTCCTCGACGCGATGGTCAGCGAGCTCGACAAGCGGGTGGTCGCGCCCGGGCGCGGCGGGTGCTCGGTCGAGTTGTCGACGCTGGGTTTCACTGCGGCCGTTCGCGGTGGAGCCCATGTCGCCGTCGAGGCAGTCCTGGCCGACCCGACGTCGGTCGTCCGTGCCGCGGTTCCCGTCGACGTGCGTGGAGGGACCCCATGACATCGCCCCTGCTCCAGATGCACGGCATCGTGAAGGAGTTTCCCGGCGTCCGCGCCCTCGACGGCGTCGACCTCGAGGTCGCTCCCGCCGAGGTGCACTGCCTGCTCGGACAGAACGGCGCCGGCAAGTCCACCCTGATCAAGGTGCTCTCCGGAGCCCATCAGCCGGACCAGGGGACGGTGATGTGGCAGGGGGAGGAGGTCCGCCTCGCCAACCCGATCGCCGCCATGCGGCGGGGAATCGCGACCATCTACCAGGAACTCGACCTCGTCGACGGCCTGTCCGTCGCCGAGAACGTGTACCTCGGCCACGAGCTGAGCACCGCCGGATTCTCCCAGCGCGCCGATGCGCAGCGGGCTACGGCAGACCTGTTGGCCCGGCTCGGCCACCCGGAGATCTCCCCGCGCTGGGAGGTCGAACGCCTGTCCGCGGCCGGCAAGCAGATCGTGAGCATGGCACGGGCCCTGTCGCACGACGTGAGGTTGATCGTCATGGACGAGCCCTCGGCCGTCCTCGACCAGGAGGAGGTCGCCCGCCTGTTCGGCGTCATCCGCGACCTCACCGGTGAGGGCGTGGCGGTCGTCTACATCTCGCACCGGCTGGAGGAGATTCGCGAGGTCGGCGACCGGGTCACCGTGCTCAAGGACGGTCGAACCGTGGCGACGGGCCTGCCGGCGAAGGGCACGCCCACCGCCGAGATCATTCGGCTGATGACCGGGCGGTCGATCGAGTACGTGTTCCCACCGCGTACCGGCGACATCAGGTCGGCCGAACCGGTCCTCACGGTGAGCGGGCTGACCCGGCCGGGTGAGTTCTACGACATCGGCTTCGAGGTTCGGTCGGGCGAGGTGTTCGGGCTGGCCGGCCTGGTGGGATCCGGACGCTCCGAGATCCTCGAGACCGTCTTCGGAGCCCGCAAGGCGACGGCCGGTTCGGTCCAGATGAACGGAACCCGGCTGCGCACCGGATCGGTCGGTGCCGCCGTGTCCGCCGGCATGGGCATGGCACCGGAGGAACGCAAGAGCCAGGCTCTGCTGCTCAACGAGAGCATCGTCAACAACCTCACGGTGGCGTCCCTGCGCCGCTTCGCCCGCGCGTCGTTCGTCCAGCGATCCGACGAGATGGACGCCGCCCGGGAGCAGGTGACGGCACTGGACATCCGCCCCGACGACCCGAGCAGGGAGGTCCGGACGCTCTCCGGCGGCAACCAGCAGAAGGTCGTCCTCGGCCGGTGGCTGCTGAAGGGATGCCAGGTCCTCCTCCTCGACGAGCCGACCCGTGGCGTCGACGTCGGCGCCCGCAGCGAGATCTACGCCCTGATCCGGCGGCTGGCCGACGACGGCGTGGCCGTGCTGCTGGTCAGCAGCGAGGTGCCGGAAGTGCTCGGCCTGTCCGACCGCGTGTTGGTTCTCCGCGAAGGTCACCAGGTCTACCAGGGTCCGGCCGACGAGATCGACGAGCACCAGGTCCTCGACCTGGTCATGGAAGGGAGCGCCGCGTGAGCGAGCAGACCACCCCGCAGGCGGCCGCCACGCCGCCGCCCGACGAACATCGCCGGGTCGAGAGAGCGGCCGAGGAAACCGCGCGTCGACCGGCTTCCGCACTCACGAGGGTGCTGGGGAGCTCGGTCGGCCGAAACCTCGGCCTGGTCATCGCGCTCATCATTCTCATCGTGGTGGGTGTGATCACCGCGGGCGACCGGTTCGCCAGCACCGACAACGTGCTGACCATCCTCCGACTCGCCTCGGTGATCGGCGTGGTCAGCATCGGGATGACGTTCGTGATCATCGGCGGCGGGATCGACCTGTCCGTGGGAGCGATCGTCGCGCTGTCCTCGGTGTGGGCGACCACGCTGGCGACCCAGACCATGGCGGAGGACACCCATTGGCTGATCATGGTGGTGGCCGCGCTCGCCGTCGGCTCCGGTTGCGGTGTCGTCAACGGGCTGCTCATCGCGTACGGACGGATGGCACCGTTCATCGCGACGCTGGCCACGCTGGCGGCAGCACGCGGTCTGGCCGAGATCATCTCCGACCGGAAGACCCAGATCATCAGTGTTCGCGAGTTCGTCGACTTCTTCAACGGGAGCCTGCTCGGCATCCCGGTCCTGGTGTGGATCTTCGCCTTGGTGTCCGCCGTGGGCTGGGTCCTGCTCAATCGGACCACCTTCGGCCGGCGCACGGTCGCGGTCGGCGGCAACTCCGTCGCTGCGAGGTTGGCCGGTATCGCCGTCAAGCGGCACACGGTCCTGCTCTACACGCTGCTCGGTCTCGCCTGCGGCATAGCGGCCGTCATGCTCATGGCCAGGACCACGACCGGAAGCTCGACCCACGGGTTCCTGTACGAGCTCGACGCGATTGCCGCTGTCGTCATCGGCGGCACCCTGCTGACCGGTGGGCGAGGGACGATCGTGGGCACCGTCCTGGGCGTACTGATCTTCACCACGCTGACCAACGTCTTCACGCTCAACAACCTCGACACGTCGACCCAGGCCGTGGCCAAGGGCGTGATCATCGTCCTGGCCGTGCTGCTACAGCAGCGCGTGGCCGCCCGCAACGGGTCCCCCTGACACCCAGACACGGGATCCACCCCGACCTGCCCTGCCCCGACGACATTGACACGACCCGGATCCCGTCCGGACCCAACCACCGCAAGGAGAAGCCATGTCCGTACGAACCAACCGGCCGTTCCGCAGGCTCCTCACGACGACCGGCGTCCTGGCCGTCGCCGGCGCCCTCGTGGTCGGCTGTACGAGCAACGAACCCGAGGACGAGAGCGACGACGGCAACGGCGCGGCGGCGGAGAACGGCGACGAGGGCACGAGCGGCAACGACGAGCCCGGCGACACCGTCACCATGGGCTTCTCCGGGCCGCTGGCCGACCACGGCTGGCTCGCGGCGGTCAACAGCTCCGCCGAAGAGGAGGCAGCGAAGTACGATGACATCGACCTGCGGGTGGCCGAGGCGACCAACGACGCAAACCTGCAGATCAGCCAGATCGAGACGTTCATCAACGAGGGCGTCGACGCGATCGTGTTGCTGCCCACCGACGGCGCACAGCTCACCGACGTGGCCATCCGCGCGATGGAGGCCGGCATCATCGTCGTCAACGTCGACCGGGAGTTTTCCAGCCCGTTCGCGGCCCGGGCGACGGTCCTGGGCGACAATTACGGCATGGGCGTCTCTGCCGGCACATACGCCTGCACGCTGATCGAGGAGAACGACATCAGCGATCCGGTCATCGCCGAGATCGCGGGCATCGACGCTCTGCCGCTGACCCAGGACCGCTCACGCGGGTTCTCCGACGCCCTCGCCGCCTGCGACGAGACCGTCGACAACCGGGTGGCCGCCGAGTTCACCGTGGAGTCCGGTGAGGAGCAGGCCTCCAACCTGCTCCAGGCCGCGCCCGAGCTCGACGTCGTGTGGAACCACGACGACGACCAGGGTGTCGGGGTGAAGCAGGCCTTCGACAACGCCGGCCGGGACGAGTTCTTCTTCATCGGCGGCGCCGGATCGTGCAACGCGATGCAGTGGATCCAGGACGACGAGATGGAGGCCACGGTGCTCTACCCGCCGACGCAGGCCGCGGACGGCATCAAGCTGGCCCGCCTGATCGCCCAGGGCAAGAGCATGTCCGACCTGGTCCAGGTCGAGGTGCCGCGCCGCGTGGTACTCAACGCGCCGGTCGTGACCGCGGAGAACGTCGACGAGTACACCGACCTCTGCTTCGAGTCCTGACCTGAACCTCCCGTTGATCATGGCGAAGTGGGGCGATTTCCAGCCGACGGGCCCTCACTTCGCCATGATCAACGCGGGAGGAGGAGCGGAGGGGTGACGATAGGCCGACCGCACATGACGCGCGAGGGGCGTAACAGATGACCATTGAGAGCAAGCCGAAACTCGGGGTCGGCATGGTGGGCTACGCGTTCATGGGGGCGGCTCACTCCCAGGCCTGGCGGAACGCGCCCAGCTTCTTCGATCTCCCGCTCGTGCCGGACCTTACTGTGATCGGCGGGCGCAACCGTGCAGCCGCGGCCTCGGTGGCCCAACGGTTCGGCTGGCGCGACATCGAGACCGACTGGCGCGCGCTGATCCGGCGCGATGACGTCGGGCTCGTGGACGTGTGTACGCCGGGCGACACCCACGCCGAGATCGCGATCGCCGCCCTCGAGGCGGGCAAGCACGTGCTGTGCGAGAAGCCGCTGGCGAACACCGTGACCGAGGCCGAGGCGATGACTGCTGCGGCTGAGGCCGCGCGGGCGACCGGCGTGCGGTCCATGGTCGGGTTCACCTACCGGCGGGTCCCGGCCATAACCCTCGCGCGGCGCCTGGTCGCCGCCGGCAGGGTCGGCGACATCCGGCACGTCCGCGCGCAGTACCTGCAGGACTGGGTCACCGACCCGGAGGCGCCGCTGTCGTGGCGGCTGCAGAAGGACCGGGCCGGCTCCGGCGCCCTCGGCGACATCGGGGCACACATCGTCGACCTCACGCAGTTCATCACCGGCGAGCGGATCACCGGCGTGAGCGGCCTGCTCGAGACCTTCGTCAAGGAACGCCCCCTACCGGAGTCCTCCAGCGGCCTGTCCGGCGTGGCCGGCACCGAGCGCGGCGAGGTGACCGTCGACGACGCGGCGGTGTTCCTGGCGCGATTCAGCGGCGGCGCGCTGGCGACGTTCGAGGCGACCCGGTTCGCCGCCGGGCGCAAGAACGTGATCCGGATCGAGATCAACGGGTCGGCCGGGAGCCTGGCCTTCGACTTCGAGGACATGAACGTCCTCCACGTCCACGACCACACCGCCGACGCCGAGACGGCGGGCTTCACGCGCGTGCTCGTCACCGAGCCCGTGCACCCGTACGTGTCCGCCTGGTGGCCGGCCGGTCACCTGCTCGGATACGAGCACAGCTTCACCCACCAGGCGGTCGACCTGCTGACCGCCATCGCCGAGGAACGCGACCCGGAGCCGTCGTTCGCCGACGGCCTGGCGGTTCAGCGCGTGCTCGCCGCGGTGGAGCAGAGCGCCGGCAAGGACAGCGTGTGGACGGAGACGGGCGCATGACCAGTTTCGTACCGACCAGCGACGACCGGTTCAGCTTCGGGCTGTGGACGGTCGGCTGGCGGGGCATCGACGTGTTCGGAGGCCCGGTGCGCGCACCGCTGGACCCGGTCGAGGCGGTGGAGAGGCTGGCCGAGCTCGGAGCGGCGGCCGTGACCTTCCACGACGACGACCTGGTCCCGGATGACACGACTCGCCGGGCGATGCTCGACCGGTTCCGCACGGCGTTGGCGACGACCGGCCTGGGCGTCGAGATGGCCACGACGAACCTGTTCGCGCACCCGGTGTTCAAGGACGGCGGGCTCACGGCCAACGACCGGGACGTACGCCGGTACGCCCTGGCCAAGGTGCTGCGCAACATCGACCTGGCGGCCGAGCTCGGGGCACGGACCTACGTCCTGTGGGGCGGCCGCGAGGGTGCGGAGTCGGGTGCGGCCAAGGACGTCGTCGCCGCGCTGGACCGCTACCGCGAGGCGATGAACGTCCTGTGCGCGTACGTCCGCGAGCGTGACTACGACATCCGGTTCGCTCTGGAGCCGAAGCCCAACGAGCCACGCGGCGACATCCTGCTGCCGACGGTGGGGCACGCGCTCGCGTTCATCGCCGAGCTGGAGGAGCCCGACCGGGTGGGCCTGAACCCCGAGGTCGGCCACGAGGAGATGGCGAGCCTGAACTACGCCCACGGCATCGCCCAGGCGTTGTGGCACGGCAAGCTGTTCCACATCGACCTCAACGGTCAGCACGGCCCCCGCTACGACCAGGACCTTCGCTTCGGAGCCGGCAATCTGCGCGGGGCCTTCTGGACGGTGGACGTCCTCGAGGGCGCCGGTACGGGCCCCCGCTACGACGGCTACGTCCACTTCGACTACAAGCCGCCGCGCACCGAGAACATCGACGACGTCTGGGATACCGCCCGTGCATGCATGCGCAACTACCTCATCCTGCGCGAGAAGGTCCGGGCCTTCCGGGCCGATGCCGAGGTGGCCGAGGCCCTGGCGGCGGCACGGGTGCCGGGGTTGTCCGTTCCCACCCTCGCCGCGGGCGAGTCGCTGGAAGCGCTGCGCGCCGAGACGTTCGACATCGAGGCGATGGCAGCACGCGGCATGCACTTCGAACGGCTCGACCAGCTCGCGATGGAGCACCTGCTCGGCGTCCGCTGACGCACCGACCGCGCAGAGGTAAGGAGCGATCCTGACATGGCACGACCGATCACGTTGTTCACCGGTCAGTGGGCCGACCTGCCCTTCGAGCAGATGTGTGCGCTGGCCTCCGAGTGGGGGTACGACGGCCTCGAGATCGCCTGCTGGGGCGACCACTTCGAGGTCGACAAGGCGCTGGCCGACGACGCCTACGTCCGGGACCGCAGGGACATTCTGGCCAAGCACGACCTCCAGGTGTGGACGATCTCCAACCATCTGGTGGGACAGGCGGTCTGCGACGACCCGATCGACGCCAGGCACAAGGACATCCTGCCGGGGCGGATCTGGGGCGACGGCGATCCCGAGGGCGTCCGCCGGCGCGCGGCCGAGGAGATGAAGGACACGGCGCGGGCCGCGGCGAAGCTCGGCGTCGACACCGTGGTCGGATTCACCGGCAGCAAGATCTGGAAGACCGTCGCGATGTTCCCTCCGGTTCCTGCCTCGATGGTCGACGACGGCTACCGGGACTTCGCCGACAGGTGGAACCCGATCCTCGACGTCTTCGACGAGAACGGCGTGCGCTTTGCGCACGAGGTGCACCCGTCGGAGATCGCCTACGACTACTGGACGGCCGTGCGCGCGCTGGAGGCCGTCGGTCACCGGAAGGCCTTCGGGCTGAACTGGGATCCCAGCCACTTCGTCTGGCAGGACCTCGATCCCGTCGGCTTCCTCTGGGACTTCAGGGACCGCATCTACCACGTCGACTGCAAGGACGCGAAGCGTCAGGTCGGCAACGGACGCAACGGCCGGCTCGCCTCGCACCTGCCGTGGGCGGACCCGCGCCGCGGATGGGACTTCGTCTCCACCGGACACGGTGACGTGCCGTGGGAGGCGTGCTTCCGGATGCTCAACACGATCGGCTACCAGGGCCCCATCTCGATTGAGTGGGAGGACGCCGGAATGGACCGGTTGGTCGGCGCTCCCGAGGCACTCGACTTCGTCCGGCGGATGGCCTTCGAGCCGCCGTCCGCTGCGTTCGACGCGGCCTTCAGCTCGACGGACTGACCCGCCGGCGGGCCGCGCCGAGGACTGCGCCGGGAGGGGTGCGTCCACCGGTCGAGCCGGATACAAGGTCGCCAACATGTGGCACCGACGTATCCCGGTTCGACGGTGATGCCCGTCCCTGCCCGCGCACGGAGCCCGCACTCTCGAAATTCGGTGGGAGAAATCCGGCCGGGACACGGCACACTGGATGTCATATCCCATCCGAGGCGGTGGCCGTGTCGCGCGCAACGATGCGAGACCTGGCAAGGGCGTCGTCGATCCCGGCGCCCCGCCGACCCGAGCCCGACCACCCGGCCGGAGAGCCTGCTACGCCCGATCTCACGCTCGTCGATGCGGACACCGCTGCGGATTCGGCACACCGGATCGCCGAGGTGGCAGCCGTCGAGGACGAGCCGATCGAGGTCGAGACGGTCGTCGTCCGACCGTCCTGGGGGTCCTCGGAGCGGGCGCCCGACCTGGTCCGCCAGTACTTGCGCGAGATCGGACGGGTTCCCCTGCTCACGGCGGCGGAGGAGGTCGAGCTTGCCCGGTCGGTCGAGGCCGGGCTCTTCGCCGAGGATCGCCTCGAGAACGGCACCGGCCTCGACGAGACGCTGCGGTCGGAGCTGGGCCAACTGGTGCTCCTCGGCAGCGAGGCGAAGCGCACGCTGATCGAGGCGAACCTGCGGCTCGTGGTGTCGGTGGCGAAGCGCTACATCGGCCGGGGACTTCCGCTGCTCGACCTGGTCCAGGAGGGCAACGTCGGGCTCATCCGGGCGGTCGAGAAGTTCGACTACGTCAAGGGCTACAAGTTCTCGACGTACGCGACCTGGTGGATCCGACAGGCGATCTCGCGAGCCCTGGCCGACCAGAGCCGAACCATCCGGATGCCGGTACACGTCGTCGAGAGCATGAACAAGGTGCTCCGGGTGCAGCGTCGGCTCCTCCAGGAGCTCGGCCACGAGCCGAGCGCGGAGGAACTGGCCGCCGAGACCGGTCTTGAGACCGCGCGCGTGCTCGACCTTCTCTCGTTCGCCTACGAGCCCATCAGCCTGCACACCCCGGTGGGCGAGACCACCGAGAACGAGCTCGGCGACCTCATCGAGGACGGCGACTCGGAGACACCGGCGGAGTTCGTCGCACAGCTCATGCTCAAGGAGCACCTCGACGAGGTGCTCGACTCGCTGGGCGAACGCGAGCAGGCCGTGGTACGGCTGCGCTACGGCCTCGACGACGGAGAGGCGCGGACCCTGGAGGAGGTCGGGCGCCACTTCGGCGTCACTCGCGAGCGGGTGCGGCAGATCGAGGCGAAGACACTGGCGAAGCTGCGCCGCGGTCGGTTCGCCGGCGCCCTTCGAGAGTATTTGCGCTGAAGCCCGTTCAGCGCATACCACCGCGGTCGCTCATCTAGTGTGACCACGCCGGGTCCGTTACCGCCTGAATGATCTGAGGAGAGTCTCGTGCGGGGATTGCAGCGTGCTGGTGTCGTTCTGGTGCTCGGTGCCCTGGTGCTGGGTGGATGTGGAGGAGACGACGAGCCGGATGCCTCGGGTGCCGATTCCCCCGCGACGGACGCCATGTCGGCCGAGCCGACGGGGGAGATGGCGGACGAGACGTCGGGTGCGGACAGCTTCTGCGCCCAGGTGGAGGCGGCGCGGGACCAGCTGGACAGTGTTGTCGACGGGGAGACCCTGGTGGACCCGTCGGCGGCGCTCGACGTGGTCGACGACGCGCTGGAAACGATGCGTTCGATCGATCCCCCGGCCGAGATCGCCGAGGACTGGGAGGCGGTCAGGTCGTTCTCCGAGGAGATGATCACTGCGCTCGACGAGATCGACGTGACCGACCCGGCGGCGCTGGAAGATCTCGGTCGAGACCTCGAGCAGAACGCCGAGGCGCTCGAGGACGCCGCTGAGCGGGTCGACCGCTATGTCGAGGACGAGTGCGGGATCACCCTCTAGGTTCAGGACATGGCCGCGTTTCTGCGCCGCTCCGGCCGGGTCGAAGGCGTCGTCCTCGAGAACGGCGAACGGGCGCTCGCGTCCGCGGCGTCGGCGGCGGGATCCGTTGTGGCCACCGACCGGAGGCTGCTCGTCCCGACTGCCGACGGGTATCACTCGATCGGCTGGGACCGGGTCGACCGAGCCGCCTGGGACGGCGACGCGGAGGTGCTCGTCGTCGCCGAGAGTGCACCCCTGGGCAGTCCGCGGCGCGATCATCGGCTCCGGGTGGAGGATCCGCGCCGGTTGCTCGACGTCGTCCGCGAACAGGTGACCGCGAGCGTGGTCCTCACCCGGCACGTACCGATCGACGGCTCGCTCGGCGTGCGGGTGACCGGCCGCCGCCGGCGCGACGGGATCACCTGGCTGGTGGCCGTCGACGAGGGGCTCCGCCTCGAGGATCCGGCGATCCGGCGCCTGGTGGACGCTGCCGTCGCGTCCGTGCGCGCGGAGGTCGAGCCCTGACCGCCGATGAGCAAGCTCCCGCGGTTGGACTCGAACCAACAACCTGCCGGTTAACAGCCGGACGCTCTGCCAATTGAGCTACGCGGGATTGGTCCGCCACGGCGGGCGGCCGACGAAGAAGGATATCAGGGCATGCTGGAGCGCTTCGAATCCGTCACGCCGGGCCGAATCCCACGGTGAGAGGGACGATGCGCTATCGCTACGCGGGCGCGGGCGTCGTCGGATGGGTGTGCCGACCACCGCCGCCCTTGCCTGCCGATCGGAGGGCGAATGCGGCCACGATCTCGGTCAGACCGTAGAACAGGAGATAGACGCCCACCAGGTTGACGAACAGCAGGACCTCCCGCAGCGGCGATCCGATCGCCCAGGCACCGAGCAGGAACATGACCACACCGAGGATGATGCGCAGCCACCACCAGTCGAACTTGGGACCGAGGAAGGCGTCGATCACCGTCAGGATCCCGCCGAGGACCAGGTACCAGGCGAGGAAGATGGCCATGACGCGAAGCGTGACGTCCGGCCAGACGAAGGCGGCGATACCGGCGGCGATGGCGATGACGCCGCCGAGGTAGAACAGCCACCGCCAGCTGTCCACCCGGCGTGCAACGAGGAACTGCGTGAGCCCGCCGAAGATGAAGGCGATACCGGCGAGGATGGCCAGGGACAGCACGGAGCCAGGGCGCAGGCTCAGGACGAACAAACCGTAGAGCACCGAGACAATGCCTGCGACCAGGCCGAGCCACCACAGCCGGGCAGCCTCGGCTGGAGGGTTGCCGTAGTCGTTGGTGACCGTGGACATGGAGCCTCCTCGAGGCTGGTGGTCGTTGAGGACCGGGCGTATCCGACCTCGACTGCGAGAAGCGTTCTCCCAGTGGACCGGTTCCCGCTGGCCGTTGCCTCACCCGTGGCGGGTGAATGCACCTGCGGGATCACACCCGCTCGAGCTCGGTCGGGACGGCGATGACGTCGACCATGGCGCCGTTACGGAGAACGGTGAGCGGCAGCGGCTCTCCGATCGCATCGGAGAACAGCAGGCGCTGCAGACTCTCCGCCTCCGCCACCGGTGCCCGCCCGGCGGACAGGACCAGGTCTCCCGACTTGAGACCGGCCTGGTCGGCGGGACCGCCGGTGACGACCTGCACGATGCGCAGGCCACGCCGCTGGCCCGTTCGGGTGGCGACCGGGGCGGGCACCGGAGCCGGCGTGCTCACCAGTCCCAGGTAGGCGCGTCGCACCCGGCCCTCGCGCATGAGGGTGCCGATGATGCGGTGGCTCGTCGCGTTGATCGGGACGGCGAGGCCAAGACCGATGCCCGCCACCGCCGTGTTGATGCCCACGACGCGCGCGCGCGCGTCGGCCAGCGCGCCACCGGAGTTGCCCGGGTTGAGCGCTGCGTCGGTCTGGATGACGTCCTCGACCACGCGGGCAGCCTGACCCTGGCGGGTGGGCAGCGATCGGCCCAGGCCGCTCACGACGCCCGCGGTGACCGATCCGGCCAGCCCGAGCGGGCTGCCGACGGCGACCACGAGTTGGCCGACCCGCAACGCCTCGGCCTCACCGAACTGGGCGGCCTTCGGCGTCGTGCCGCGGGCTCGGACGATGGCCAGATCGGACAGCGGATCGGCCCCCACGACATCGAAGTCCGTCTCGGACCCATCGCCGAACGCGGCCGTTCCGCGCCGCGCGCCGCCGACGACGTGGGCATTGGTGACGAGGTAGCCGTCGTCGGTGAAGACGACTGCCGAACCGGCGCCGTCGAAGGTGGCCCGGCCCCGTGAACCGCGGACGCGGACGCTCGCGACGTGGGGGAGCAACTCGGCCGCTACCTCGGTCACAATCCGCGAGTACGCGTCCAGAGGCTCCTCGTCGCTCATCAGCCGCACCGCCCGTGATTACACCGTTACACAGACTGCCACGACAACGCGGAGTCGGTGGTCGGCGTTCCCGCGGATCGGGAACCGTTCGCTCACAGCGTGACAGACCCGCCCATCCGCGCGACGCCACGATGCACACGGCGACCGCACGCGGTGGGTGTTCTATCCTGCGGCCGGGGAACGAGCCGCCGAACTACGCGACCCTTTCTCCGGGGCGGTAGCTCAGCCGGTCAGAGCAGCGGACTCATAATCCGTCAGGTCGTGGGTTCGAGTCCCACCCGCCCCACTACATTCGCGCAGGTCAACTAGCCCGCAGGCCTGGACATGGATCGCCGTGATGGGCACACTTCTAACATCTTTTCTAACAGGAAGTGGGGTGAGCCATGCGCGGGGCCGTGGTTCAGAAGCCCATGGGAACGGGTCGCTGGTACGTCGTGCTGGATCTCGATCGCGACGGAACCGGGCGCCGGCGACAGAAATGGCACTCAGGCTTCCGGACCAAGCGTGAGGCGGAGAAGGGTCTCACGGCGCTGCTCGCTGCGCAGGACACCGGGACCTACGTGGCGCCGCAGAAGATCACGTTGGGTGAGTACCTCGCAGACCGCTGGTTGCCAGCGATCGAGGCCACTGTTCGGCCGACGACGTTCGCCGGGTACCGAGCCCACGTCCGCGTGTACGTGAACCCGGCCCTTGGCTCGATCCCCTTGCAGTCTGTGACGACGGATCAGCTGAACGCCTTCTACCTCCAGCTGCACCGAGCCGGTGGCCGCGACGGGGCCGCGCTGGCACCAGCCACCGTCCGACGGGTTCATGCCACACTGCACAGGGCGTTCCGGGATGCCATGAGCTGGGGCTACCTGAACCGCAATCCAGCGGCCCTTGCCGTCAAGCCCAAGCAGCGCTCGGCGGGGTCGGTCGAGATGAAGACGTGGACTGCCGCCGAGGTTCGCCGTTTTCTCGACCACGTTCGAGAAGACCGGCTGTTCCCCGCCTGGCGGCTCGCCGCATCGACGGGCTTGCGCCGCGGTGAGCTGCTCGGGCTGCGCTGGCAAGACGTCGATCTCGACACCGGCCGAGTGTCGGTGAGGCAGACGTTGACCACCGTGGGCAACAAGGTCGCCTTCGGTGAACCGAAGACCGCCCGCGGCAAGCGGAACATCGCCGTAGACGGGGTGACGATCAGCGCGTTGCGAACCTGGCGGGCCTGCCAAGCGCAGGAGCGGCTTGCGTTTGGGCAAGCGTGGCACGACACCGGGCTGGTGTTCAGCCGAGAAGACGGGTCACTGATTCACCCGGACGCGCTCTCGTTCTGGTTCGACCGGCACGTTCGCGCGGCGGCCGTTCCGCGAATTCGTTTCCATGATCTCCGGCATACCCACGCCACACTCGCCCTGCAGGCCGGCGTGCCCGCAAAGGTCGTCAGCGAGCGCCTCGGGCATGCGACCGTCGCGTTCACCCTGGACGTCTACTCCCACGTGATCCCCGCGCTCCAGGAGGACGCCGCCGAGCGGATCGCAGCTCTGGTGGACGTGTCTGAATCAAACGTGTCGGGGGTGTAGGCCATGATGACGAGCGTGGAAGCCGACCTGCTCGACCGGGAGACGTACACCGTGCGCGATGCCGCATGGTTTCTCCGCGTGCCGGTGCAGACTCTGCGCCGCTGGCTTGAGGGCTACACGTTCCGCGGTACGGATTACCCGCCGGTGATCCGCCTCGAGCCGACGGCAGAGGATCTCGTGACGTGGGGGGAGTTCGTCGAAGCGGCGTATCTGCGCGAGTACCGGGCCCTCAGCGTTCCGCTGCAGCGGATCCGTCCGGTGGTGGATCGGCTTCGTGAACGGTACGGACGTTATCCGCTGGCGAACGAGCGGCCCTGGGTGCTGGATCGGGAGTTGGTCAAGCAGGTTCAGGACGAGGTCGACGGTGCCCCCAACCTCGTTGTGCTGCGCAGCGGGCAGTTAGTGCTGGCCCGGCCGGTGGAGAACTTCGTCCACAAGGTCGAGTTCGAGAACATGCTCGCCCGGCGATACCGGCCGCTCGGCCACGGCCAACCAGTGGTGGTCGATCCCGATCTTTCGTTCGGTGCACCTACAGTCCGTGGGATTCGAACGGAGACGATCACCGAGCTCGTTCGCGCGGGGGAACCGTTCGACAGCTTGACGGAGGGCTACGACCTGAGCCCTGATGACGTGCTGGCTGCACTGCGCTACGAACTGCCCGAAGCCGCCTAACTTCCATGCCTGTCACACCGGCGCCGCTTCCCGACGTCCGGTTCTTCGTTGACGCCGACCTGCTCGGCGTCGGCAAGGCACTCGCGGTTGTGCGCAAGGACGTCGTGCACCCGGGCCACCGCCGCTGCCCCGGGATCCATCAGGAGACCCCGGATTCCGTGTGGCTGCCGATTGTCGGGGAAGCTGGGTGGATTGCGATCAGCCGCAACAAGCGCATCCGGTACAACCCGGTCGAGAACCGGCTGCTCCGCCAGCATGGCGTTCGCGCGATCTTCCTGACCGGTGGCCGGAACATGACGTCGTGGGACCGCCTCGTGCTCTTGGTGCGCCATTGGGAGGCCATAGAGGCGAGCATCGATGAAGCCGGACCGTGGGTGAAGGCTTTGACCCGAACCGGGCTCGCCGAGCTCAGAATGACGGGCCCGCGCGGAATGACATGAGCTCGCGTGCGGCGATTAGCCACATCGGCCCGCCGCTCGCCTCTGGCTGACCCGCCGGGATCCGACCGCGCCCGGTCGGGACCGATCAACAGTTAGCGACGTCAGCTCAGGCCGGCAACGACAACGGCCGCGTCTGCTAAGCAGACGCATATCTTGCTCCCGACACAGCCACGTCCCACAAAGTGGCGGTCGACGAGGCAGCCTGCCGATACGAACAACATTATCGTGGAGTTCCTTCGGAGGACGACTGGCGTGCGACCAACGATCGGCTGGCGGCGGTGCTAATGCCGAGCGGCTGGGAGTGTGCGCAGGTCGATGGCTGTGGCGAGCGTCGTCTGGGTGTGGCGATACCGAGATCTTCTTCTGGGTCTGGAAGCCACCGCCGACGTGCCCGACGCCAACGGGAAATGCAGGGCGATTCCAGGATGGTCGTCAGGGTGCTCGGACCTCGTGGGTGGTGGGTCGGGACGGTCAGGGGCTGCCTCCTGGGGGCCTACCGGGTCGGCGACCCGGAACCGGAGACACCTGGACCAACTGCAGCGATGCGTTGGCGTGCCGCGCATACGGTTGCATGACCTCCGCCACACCCCGCTCACGCGGTCTCGAGCCGTTGGGAGTCATTGCTTGGCCATGGCGAGGTTGAAGCGTTCCTCGGGGGTGATGAGGTGGTCTTGGTCGTCGGTGCCGGCGTCGAGTTGGACCCAGGCGATGGTGCCGTTGAACTCGTTGTCGCGTGGCCCGTAGTCGGGTGACGATGGTGAGCCGAGGTCCTGGCCGATCTCGAGCCCTTCGTCGGCGGAGAAGGCCATCGGGATGGTGCGTTCGACTCGTCCGGTGCCGACGGGCTGGCCGTCGACGTACAGGGTGATGTCGGCGCCTTTGGCGATTCCGTCGCCGTCGTAGGAGGACTCCATGCGCACCTGGTGGTCGCCGGGCGGGAGGGGTTCGGTGGACTCGGCGAAGAACTGCTCGATGCCGAAGAAGTTGAGGCAGTACTTCAGCTTGCCGTCGTGGACGTACAGCGTCCATCCACCGACTTGGCCGCCTTGGGCGACGATTACACCCTCGCCGCCGTCGTCGGGCACCGTGATCTGCGCGGTGACGGAGTGGGACTTGTTCTTCATGTTCAAGGCCGACCACTCGTTCACCCGCATCCCCGGGAACAGCAGCTGGCTCTGGCCGGTGACCAGCTGGGGCCGGCCGGCGAGCTCGGCGTTGATGCGCTCGTAGCGGCGGTCGTCGAGGGGCAGGACGTTGTACTTGACGGCCTCGATCAGCCACAGCCGTTGCAGCTCGGCCAGCTTTTCGGGCCGGTCGGCGGCGAGATCGTTGTTCTGGGTCCAGTCGTCGGGCCCGTACAGCTCCCACACGTCGTCGTCGAACGCCGGCAGGGGATCGGTGGTCCACGGGATGCTGTGGCGGGTCACGGCCGTCCACCCCTGGTGGTACACGCCACGGTTGCCGAACATCTCGA